>JAYTYH010000700.1:0-6037 GCA_043742485.1 Rhizobacter sp. | reverse complement strand
CTCGCCCTACTTCATCAACAACCCCGACAAGCAGACGGCGGCGCTCGACAACCCGTTCGTGCTGCTGTTCGACAAGAAGATCAGCAACATCCGCGACCTTCTGCCGACGCTCGAGCAGGTGGCCAAGTCCGGCCGCCCGCTGCTGATCGTGGCCGAAGAAGTCGAAGGTGAAGCGCTCGCAACGCTGGTCGTCAACACGATCCGCGGCATTCTGAAGGTCGTCGCCGTCAAGGCGCCGGGCTTCGGTGACCGTCGCAAGGCGATGCTCGAGGACATCGCCATTCTCACAGGCGGCAAGGTCATCGCCGAGGAAGTCGGCCTGACGCTCGAGAAGGTCACTCTGGCCGACCTCGGCCAGGCCAAGCGCGTCGAAGTGGCGAAAGAAAACACCACGATCATCGACGGCGCCGGCGCTTCGGCCGACATCGAAGCCCGCGTCAAGCAGGTTCGCGTCCAGATCGAGGAAGCCACCAGCGACTACGACAAGGAAAAGCTCCAGGAGCGCGTGGCCAAGCTGGCCGGCGGCGTGGCGCTGATCAAGGTCGGCGCAGCGACCGAAGTCGAGATGAAGGAAAAGAAGGCACGCGTCGAAGACGCCCTGCACGCCACGCGTGCAGCCGTCGAAGAAGGCATCGTCGCCGGTGGTGGCGTGGCGCTCCTTCGCGCCAAGCAGGCTGCAGGCGTGATCAAGGGCGACAACCCCGACCAGGACGCCGGCATCAAGCTGATCCTGCGTGCCATCGAAGAACCGCTGCGCATCATCGTGCAGAACTCGGGCGATGAGCCGAGCGTGGTCGTCAACGCCGTTCTCGGCGGCAAGGGCAACTACGGCTACAACGCGGCCAACGGCCAGTATGGCGACATGATCGAGATGGGCATCCTGGACCCGACGAAGGTCACGCGCACGGCGCTGCAGAACGCGGCCTCGGTCGCGTCGCTGATGCTCACGACCGAAGCCATGATCTCCGAAGCTCCGAAGGACGAGTCGTCCGGCGGTGGCATGGGCGGTGGCGGCGGCATGGGTGGGATGGGCGGCATGGGCGGCATGGACATGTAGTCCGCGTCTCTCGCGCTCCTCGAAAGGGCTGCTTCGGCAGCCCTTTTTTCATGGGGCCCCGCAGCGATAATCGTGTCGACCCCACAAGCGAAGCCCGATGCCGACTTCCGTGCTCTTCCAACGATTCGTCGACGACGAGCTGGCACTGGCCCCGGCCTTCGTCGGCCGCGTCCTCGCCGGCACGTTGCAGCTGCTCGCACCTTCGCGCGACAGCCCGTTGAGCCTGAGCGAACGGCCGCATCAGGCCGACATCGTCGGCTCGCTGCAGCGCGGCGCGGCAGCCTACGAGCGTCACTTCGTCGAGTCGCTCGGAAGGCAGGTCGCGGAAGAGCTCGACGAGTCACGCGAGCCGTCGTTCGGCGAACCGAAATCGGCACCGGGCGACCTCGAGCTGATGGACGAATCCCGGGTCGAGATCGACATCGAGATTTCGCGGGCGATGCAACTCATCGACGCCACGGCCGAGTGGGAGCTGCGCGAGCTGCAGACCTTCACCTCGACCCTGCTCGGCCAGAACCACATCACCGCCGAGTCGAACCCGTTTCGCCCGCTGGTGTACGCGACGGCGTTGTGGGAGGCCGCGTGCATCGTGACCGCCGTGCATACCCAGCGCGCCGTCGTGCTCCGAACCTCGGCCGGCGTGGCCGCCGGACTGTTGAAGAACGCCTGGGCCGCGGCTTCGACGCGCCTCGAGTCGGCCGGCGTGCAACCGGGCAGCTACCGCACCGTGATCCTGCCGTCCGGAACGAGCTTCGGCCGCCCGACGGTCGACGCGCCACCGGCTGGCGGTTTGTCCGCCCTGCTGGCGAGCATGCCGCCGCGCGCCGGCGCCGGTGGGTCCGGCACCGGTGCCGACCCGAGCCCGCATGGCGTTCGCAGCGACGGTGCGAGTCGCGGCAGCCCCGAGCTCGAGCAGGCCCTGCTCCGCTTCGACGAGCTGCTCAGGCACCTGCCTTCCGACGCCTCGCTGACCGGCCGCGCGCCGCCCGGCAGCCGTCGTCTCGAACAGCACCGCGGCGCCCTTCTCGCCAGTGCCAGCGAGCCCTTCGATCGCCAGATCATCGAGCTGGTGACGAGGCTCTTCGAGTCGGTGCTCGCCGACACGCATCTGCCGTTGCCGTTTCGGCCGGTGCTGTCGCGAATCCAGATTCCATCACTGCGTGTCGCGCTTGCTGAACATGCCGTGCTCGATTCCTACGAGCATCCGCTGTGGCGCCTGCTCGACCGGATCGGCGAAGCCAGCGTCGGCCAGTCGCGGCTCGAAGACCCGCGGCTGTCGTCGTTCCTCACTTTTTGCGGTGCCGTCGCCGAAGAGATGGCTGGCGCAACCAGCCCCGACGCGGCGCTGTTCAGACGCGGCCTCAACCGCGTCGACTCATTCCTGGCCGAGCAGCTGCAGAACCAGCTTCGTGCAGCGCAGCCGGCGGTCGACGCGATGCAGCTAGCCGAGCGTCGCGAGGTACTGCAGCAGCATCTTTCGCAGCGGCTCACCGACCAGATGGTGCAGGTGCGCACGACACCTGCGATCCGCCGCTTCGTCACCGGAACCTGGGCGAAGGTGATCGCCGACAGCATGCTGCGCCACGGCGAGCAGTCCGACGCGACGATGGTCGACCTAAAGACGGTCGACGATCTGCTCTGGAGCCTGAAGATTCCCGACCATCCGCAAAGCCGACAGCGCCTGATCACGTTGCTGCCGAGCCTGCTGCAGCGGGTCCGCGCCGGCATGGATGCGGTGGCGATTGCCGGCGCCGAGCGGCAGACAGTGCTGGACGAGTTGATGACGATTCATACCGAAGCGCTTCGCCCGGGCAGCCGCGGCGGCGCCAGCGGTGCGATGTCGCCGGAGGAGATCGTGCAGCGCATGCGCGACGAGGTGCTGCCGGACTCGCCGTCGGCCCGCAACTTCAGCGACTCTGTGATCGATCTGTCATCGATGGAAACGGTGCCCGCCGAACACCTGCCCAGCGGTGGCGATCGGGTCGACGACGACCCCGCCAAACGGATCGAGGCGATGCGCATCGGCGACCGGCAGCGCATCTTCCTGCATGGCCGCTGGAGCCGCGTGCAGCTGCTTTGGCGCAGTGATCGCAGCCTCTTCTTCCTGTTCGCTGGCGAGTCGGCGTCGCGAACCCATTCGATCACGCGGCGCGCGCTCGAGCGGCTCAGCTCGGCCGGTCTGGTGCAGCCGCTCGAAGCCAGGCCGCTGATGCAGCGCTCGGTCGAGCGGATGATGCGCGAGCTCTCGCCGCGCGCCTGACAGCGCGTCAGCGGGCCAGCTCGGCCTCGATCTCGGCGGCGATCAGCTGTGGCCGCTCGTGGATGATCCAGTGCGTGGCGCCAGCGACCCGTGTGATGCGCAGGTCGGGCACGAAGGCCTCGAGGCCGTCGAGCAGCGACGGCAGCAGCGCGGTGTCGTCCTCGGCCCAGATCACCCGCGTCGGCACGCGGACGGTCACCGCCTCGGCCGGAAATCGAAGCGCGAGCACCGGGTCGTCGGCGCTGGTCGGAGGCCGCACGGGTGACGCACGATAGAAGTTGCAGCCACCCGTGAGGCCCATTGCCCAGACGGTGCGGTATTGATCGCGCACGCTCGGCGTCAGCCAGCCGCCGCCGGGCCGGGTCGGGTCGGCAGCGCCCATACGAGTGAACAACGGCCAGAGCCTGGCGAAGTCGTCTTCCGCCAACAGCGCTTCTGCGTCGGGCCGACACAGAAAGTTGATGTAGGCGCTCGCGGCCTGCTGGGCCGGGTCCGTCTGCAGATCACGCAGGAACGTGCCCGGATGCGGCGAGTTGACGATGACCAGCCTTTTCAAGCTCTGCGGATGCTGCACAGCCAGATTCCAGGCGATGGCGCCGCCCCAGTCATGCGCCACGAGCGCCTCGACGCAGCCACCGAGCGTGTCGATCAGCGCGATGATGTCGGCGACCAGATGCTTGGCCCGATAGGCCTCGATTCCGGCCGGGGCCGACGAGCGCTCGTAGCCGCGCAGGTTGGGTGCGACACAGCGGTACCGATCGGCGAAGTGCTGCAGAGTCGCATCCCAAACGAAGGCGGCCTCCGGAAAGCCGTGTAGAAACACCAGCACCGGCGCGCCCGACGGGCCTGCGGCTCGGCAACTGAGGTGCACGCCCCCGAGTAACTCAACAACGACTTCTTCGATCATGGCGGGGCTCGTTTGCGGCTCACTACATGCACCTACGCACAGTGTCGCATCCCCAAAGCTGCGGTTTGACATTTACCCGGGCGATGGGCAGTCTCCTACTTTCACCGCCGTTTGGCACCGTCCCGTTCGGGCCGGAAATCATAGGGAGAGCAAGTCATAGCATTGAACGCTTTCATGAAGATCGGGGCCGCGGAGAGATAGGCGCGACAAGGAAAATACGGCGAAAAGAAGTGGATCGAGCTGCAGTCATGGGATTGGGACGTGGAGGCAGAAACGAGCTGGACGAAGGGCGGCGGGGCGAGCGTCGGCAAGCCAAATCCCGGCAAGCTGAGCTGGGAGCACTACTTCGACAGGTCGTCCCACCTTCTCTTGGGCTACATCTGCACCGGGACAGCCTTTGAGCACGTGTATCTCGAGATGTGCAAGGGCACAGGCTCGGCCTCGCCGGAGCCATTCTTCTTCATGACCATGGATGAGGCGTTCATCACCAAGATCACGAATAGCGCGACTGACGATGGCAACGTATTGCAGAAGGTCGAAATGGTCTTCAACAAGGTCGTCATCGAATACAAATCGCAAGGGTTGCCATGGGCCAAGACGCCTGGCGGCCTGTCCGCCCCGATGAACTTCAACTGGGACATCCCGGCAGGCAAGGCCTCGCCTTCGACGGGCGCCTAGCTTTTTGCGGCCGATCCGACGGTGCGGTGGAGCCACACCGCCGCGTCCGCCACACCCTGGCGGCTGAGCGCGGAGAACGGTGCCACGCTGACGTCGGCTGATTCGCTCATGGTTGCGGCCAGCGTCTCCTCGGCCTTGGCAAGCGCCGCCGCCAGCGCCACCTTGCCGTGTTTGTCGGCCTTGGTGAAGAGCACCAACATCTTGACGGCACCATTGCCGATCCGTGGCCCGACGAACTCGAGCAGCTGCATATCGAGCGGGGTGAAGCCGAGGCGCGAATCGACCAGCATCACGAGCGCCGAAAGGCTGCGGCGAACCTCCAGATAGTCGGCCATCACCTTTTGCCAGCGCAGCTTGGCGTTGCGCTCGACAGCGGCATAACCGTAGCCGGGTAGGTCGGCAAAGAGCGTGTCGGGCTCCAGCTTGGGCCCCAGCTCGAAAAGATTGATGTGTTGCGTGCGGCCCGGCGTCTTCGACGCGAAGGCGAGGCGCTTTTGTTGCGCCAGCATGTTGATCGCCGTCGATTTACCCGCATTGGACCGGCCGACGAAGGCGATTTCGGCAAGCTCGGTGGGTGGCAAATCCGTGAGAGCGCTGGCTGTAGTAAGGAAGCGTGCCGTGTGGGTCCAGGCCAGGGCGCGTTTGGCCTCTGCGGCGGCTTCGACCAAGTCGGGAGCCTCGGTTGCAGCGATCTTCGTCGGTACGTTCATGACTGCGGCAAAGCGCGCATTGTAAAATCGCTGGCTCTGGTACTCGAGACAATAGCGTCACCCATGAAGTCTGTCGCCCGATCGCTCTGTCCGCTGGCCGTAGTGCTCGCAGCCACGTTCGCTGCCCCGATCATGGCCTTCGCGGCCGAGGCGGCTGCCGGTCAGCCCGACGCCGCCAAGGGCGCGACGATTTCGACGACCGTTTGCGCGGCCTGCCACAGCAACGACGGCTCGCGGGGCACCCCGGCGTTCCCGATCCTGCAAGGGCAGCATCCCGAATATCTGGTCAAACAACTCATCGAGTTCAAGGCCGGAAAGCGCAACAACGCGGTGATGCGTGCATTCGCGTCGGCATTGAGCGAAGCCGACATGAAGAACGTCGCAGCGTTCTACGCGGGCAAGCAGGCCAAGCCGGGCTTTGCCAA
>JAYTYH010000699.1:0-1695 GCA_043742485.1 Rhizobacter sp. | reverse complement strand
CCGTCTACGTCGTCGGCGAGCTGACCATCGCTGTCGTGGTCGCCAGCGTGCCGCTGGCCTGGTGGGCGGGCTGGCTTTCGATCACGTGGCTGTACGTGTGCGGCTTCGTGCTCGGCAGCGTCTACACGGTAGCCGGCAGTGCGGCCCAGATCGTGCTGACGCAAGTGGTGGCGCGTGATCGCCTGGTCGAGGCGCACGCCAAGAACGCGCTCGCGACCTCGGCTGCCGACGTCGCCGGGCCAGGCCTGGCCGGGGCGCTGATCAAGGTCGTCGGCGCTCCGGTGACCCTGCTCGTCGACGCGGTGCTGGTCACGATCTCGGCCGCCATCCTGCGCGGCATCGCCATCCACGAAACGCCGTACAAGCCGCGCGCCACCGGCTCGTCGGCGCAGCAGTTCTGGGCCGACCTGAAGGTCGGCGTGCGCTTCGTGGCGAGGCACCGGCTGCTGATGTCGCTGGCGCTCGCCGTCGGCGTCTGGCAGGCCTGTCAGCAGGCCGCCATCGTCGTCCAGATCCTGTTCGCGACGCGCACCCTCGGCCTCTCGGAGCAGGCCGTCGGCTTGAGCTACACGGGCATGGGCGCCGGCACGGTAATCGCGAGCGTCTTCGGCAACCGCCTCAGCCGCCGCATCGGCCCGGGGCCGTGCCTCGTGCTCGGCTTCGCGGTCTGCGGCGCCGGCTGGCTGTTGCTGTCGCTGGCGCCGGCCAACGCCTGGGGCGTGGCGATGTTCGCGATGATGCTGATGATGTTCTCGATCGGCGCGGTGCTGATCTTCATCAACTTCCTGGCCCTGCGCCAGTCGGTCACGCCGGCGCCGCTGCTCGGCCGCATGACGAGCACGATGCGCTGGCTGATCCTGATCCCGGCCGGCCCCGGTGCCTTGCTCGGCGGCTGGCTCGGCGAGCACTCGGGCCTGCGCACCTCGCTCGCAGTCGCCGGCATCGGCTCGCTGCTGCTAGCGCTCGCGGCGTCGCGGTTCGGCGTTATCCGCCATGTGCACCATCTGCCGCAGGCTGAGGCGCTCGACGACTGGCTCGGCACCGAGGCCGACGTTGGCAGCCGCGTCGCGCCGGTCTGAGAAGCGCATGAGCGAGACCCTCGACCCGATCCTGATCGACGTGCCCGAACGCATCGAGACGGAGCGGCTCGTGCTGCGCATGCCGAGGCGGGGCGACGGCGCGGCCGTCAACGCCGCGGTCGCCGCGAGCCACGCCGAGCTGGCGCCATGGCTGCCGTGGGCGAGCGCGCTGCCGAGCGTCGACGAGTCGGAGATCCACTGCCGCCGCCAGCTCGCCCGCTTCATCCTGCGCGAAGACTTCGTGATGCTGATGTTCGAGCGCACCGACGGTGGCGGCGAAGGCGCCTGCGTCGGCGCTGGCATTGAAGGCGCCTGCGTCGGCGCCCTGGGGCTGCACCGCATCGACTGGGCGCTGCGCCGTTTCGAGATCGGCTACTGGCGCAAGACCGGCTGCGAAGGCCGCGGCTACGTCACCGAGGCGGTGCGTGCGATCTCGCGCATGGCCTTCGACTCGCTCGGCGCCCGCCGCGTCGAGATCCGCATGGACGATGCCAACGTGCGCAGCTGGAAGGTCGCCGAGCGCGCCGGCTTCACGCTCGAAGCGCTGCTCCGATTCGACTCGGCCACGCCGCTCGGCGAGCCGCGCAGCACCCGCATCTACGCGCGCGTGCGCGGC
>JAYTYH010000698.1:0-2881 GCA_043742485.1 Rhizobacter sp. | reverse complement strand
GCCCGCATCGCTGCCGTGATCGCCAATCGCGCCGACGCCGGCGGGCTGAAGTTCGCGGCGGCGCACGGCATCGCCACGGCGGTCGTCGACCATCGCCGCTTCGCCGAGCGGGCACTGTTCGATGCCGAACTCGCCGGCGTCGTCGACGGCTTCGCGCCCGACGTCGTGGCGCTGGCCGGCTTCATGCGCATCCTCGGCGCCGATTTCGTACAGCGCTTCGACGGCCGCCTCGTCAACGTCCACCCGTCGCTGTTGCCGGCGTTCACCGGCCTGCACACGCATCGCCGCGCCCTCGAAGCGGGATGCAAGGTGGCCGGCGCGACCGTGCATTTCGTGACCGCCGACCTCGATCACGGGCCGATCATCGGCCAAGCCGTCGTGCCCGTGCTGGCGGGCGACGACGAAGCCACGCTCGCGGCGCGCGTGCTCGCGCAGGAGCACCTGATCTACCCGCGTGCGATCGGCTGGCTGGTCGGCAGCGCCTTGGGCGTGCAGGGCGGCGTCGTACGCCATCGCGACGGCGCCGCGCAATGGCTCGCAGGCGCAATGGCGCCGCTGCCGCGCTAGTTGATGTTGTTGACCGCGGCGTTGATCGAGAACGCCAGAATCGTCGTGTTGAACACGAACGAGACCACCGACTGGAACAGCACCAGCTTGCGCATCTCTCGGCTGGTGACGTTGACGTCGGAGGTCTGGCACGTGACGGCGATGGTGAAGGCGAAGTAGAGGATGTCGGTGTGGTCCGGCTCGTATCCGGGTGGCGCGCCGGGGAATTCGAGCCCGCTGTCGGGCTCCTGGCGGAAGTAGGTCGCCGCGTAGGTCAGTCCGAACAGCGTCGGCAGCAGCAGCCACGAACCGGTGACGGTGACGAACGCGAACGCGGTGTGCTCCTTGATCTCCGACACCACCGCGACCATGCTCACGATTGCCGCCACGATGACGATGCCCAGCACGATGCCGGCGCTCTCCGCCTGCGCCGTGGCGAGCCGGCGCATGTGGCCCTTGTCGGCGCGCGCGAGGCCGATCGCGACCCAGGCGAGGTAGAGCCAGACCAGCACGTTCCAGCCGATCAGGCTACGTTGTCCGACGGTGTCGAAGCCGGGCCAGTGGATGAATCCTGCGACGATGCCGAACGCCGTGCAGATCAGCAGCCGACGGTGGGCCAGCATGTGACTGGGCACGTGGTGCGCGGAGTGCGCGCGGGCCGAGCTGCTCATGGGTCGTTGGCGTCCGGAAAGGAGCGCCAAGGATAATCGCGGTAATGCAGCCGAAAGCCTTGCTCGAGGCCGCCACCGAACTGGTCCACCGCGTGCTCTCGTTCGAGCAGCCCGCCGACCGCACCGCCGCCGATTTCTTCCGCGGCCAGCATGCCCTGGGCGCGCGAGACCGCCATGTGCTCGCCGAGACGGTGTTCACCTTGTTGCGCAGGCTCGCGTTCTTCCGCCACCTCGCCGCATCGGGCCGAGGCGAGCCGGCCCGGCGCCTGGCCGTCCTGGCCTGGCAGGGCAACGCCGGCGTGCTGCGTGCTGCGCTCGACGACGCCGAGCGTGCCTGGCTCGAGCGAGCCCAGGCGGTCGACCTCGGCTCGCTGCCGGACGCCCTGCGCCACAACCTGCCGGCCTGGATCGCCGAGGCGATGCAGGCCCAGCTCGGCGGCGATTTCCGCACCTGGGCAGCAAGCATCGACGCGCCGGCGCCGCTCGATCTGCGCGTCAATGCCGCCCGCGCGAACCGCGACGAAGTGCTCGGCCTGCTGCGCAGCGAAGGCATCGACGCTGCGCCCACGCCTTACTCACCGGTCGGCATCCGCGTCGTCGGCAAACCGTCGCTGCAAAAGCTCGATCTCTTCACACAGGGCCTCGTCGAGGTTCAGGATGAAGGCAGCCAGCTCCTTGCATTGATGACGGGTGCCAGGCGCGGCGAGATGGTCGTCGACTTCTGCGCCGGCGCCGGCGGCAAGACGCTCGCGCTCGGGGCCCAGATGCGCAACACCGGCCGTCTCTACGCCTTCGACATCTCCGGTCACCGGCTGGCGGCGCTGAAGCCAAGGCTGGCTCGCAGCGGCCTCGCCAACGTGCACCCGGCGCAGATCGCGCACGAGCGCGACGACCGCGTCAAGCGCCTGGGCGGCAAGATCGACCGTGTTCTCGTCGATGCGCCGTGCACCGGTCTCGGCACCCTGCGGCGCCATCCCGACCTCAAGTGGCGGCAGACGCCGGCGACGCTGACCGAGCTCGCGCCGCAACAGCGCGCGATCCTCGCCGCCGCCGCCCGCATGCTCAAGCCGGGCGGCCAGCTGGTCTACGCCACGTGCAGCCCGATCGAGGCCGAGGACGAAGCCGTCGCCCGCGATTTCGACGCGGCCCACGCCGCCGATTTCGAACGGGTGCCCGCGCTCGGCGTGCTGCAGCGGGCCCAGGTCGCGCAGGCCGAGACGCTGGTGAGCGGCGACGACCTGCGCCTCTGGACGCATCGCCACGGCACCGACGGTTTCTATGCGGCCGTCTGGCAGAGACATTGAGTTCCGCCGGTCAGACGCCACTTGGAAGGTGGTAGCGATAACCGTCGATTTCGAGGGATATCGCGCCGGGGCGGCCGATATCGCGCCGGGGCGCTCGAATAGAATGCTATCTCCCACAAATAGTGACTCGCGAAGGCCTGAATGGACGTGCTGATTTCGGTGTTTGATGCTTTGGTCGACTGGCTGGCCCATGGTTTTTCCGGCTTCAACGGCTGGGCGGTCCTGCTCTTCACGCTCGTCGTCACGCACATCACGATCGCGTCCGTGACCATCTTCCTGCACCGCGCCCAGGCCCATCGGGCTCTTGACCTGCACGGCATTCCGTCGCATTTCTTCCGGCTCTGGCTCTGGCTCACGACC
>JAYTYH010000697.1:0-6261 GCA_043742485.1 Rhizobacter sp. | reverse complement strand
GACCCGGATCGACCGGTTTTTGCGGACCCAATTTCTCCAAGCGAATCGGCTCGATGCGAAGGTCGTCAGCGAGCGGCCGCCGGTGCGGCGCGCTGCACCACCACCTGGTCGATCAGACCGTAGGCTTTCGACTCTTCCGGGTCCATGAAGAAGTCCCGTTCCATGTCGGCGCGGATCTTCTCGATCGGCTGACCGGTGCGCTCGGCGTAGATCTTGTTCAGCTGCTCGCGGGTCTTCAGGATTTCGCGGGCGTGAATCTCGATGTCGGTGGCCTGGCCTTGGGCCCCGCCCGACGGCTGGTGAATCATCACGCGTGAATTCGGGAGCGCCAAGCGCTTGCCCTTGGCCCCGGCCATCAGCAGGAACGAGCCCATGCTCGCCGCCATGCCCATGCACATCGTCGACACATCTGGCTTGATGAACTGCATGGTGTCGTAGACCGAAAGCCCGGCGCTTACCGATCCGCCCGGCGAATTGATGTAGAGGTAGATGTCCTTGTCGGGGTTCTCGCTCTCGAGGAACAGCATCTGCGCGACGACGAGGTTCGCGGTCTGGTCGTTCACGACGCCGATCAGGAAGATGATTCGCTCGCGCAGAAGGCGGCTGTAGATGTCGTAGGCGCGTTCGCCACGACCCGACGTCTCGATGACGATAGGCACCATGCCCAAACCCTGCGTTTCCAGCGCGCTCATTGCCGTTCCTCGTTCACTTCGATAAAGACTATCTCAGGTCGATTATGTGTGTGGCAAGTCGACCCACGCTGCACTCGCCTGCCCGTTCGGACAGCCTTGGCGTCGGCCGGCTTCAAGCCACCATCAGGTCGCCATAAGGTCGTCGAAAGGCACCGATTTGTCGGTCACCTTGGCATGCTCAAGGACGTGGTTGGCAACGTTGTTCTCGACCACGATGCCTTCGACCTCGGCCATCCGCGAGCGATCGCTCAGATACCAGCGCATGACCTCGCCCGGCTTCTCGTAGCTCTGCGACATCTCCTCGATGTGCAGCTGCAGTTGCGCCGGCTTGGCCTGCAACGACTGACTACGCACCAGTTCGCCCACAACGAGGCCGAGCCGGACGCGCTTTTCCGCCTGCGCCGTGAACATCTCCGGCGGGATCGGCGCTGTCTCGGCATCCTTGACGCCGCGCTTCTTGAGGTCGGCACGCATCTGTTCGACCATGCGCTCGACTTCATTGCCGACCAGCGCCTTAGGCACTTCGAGCTCCGACGACTTCACGAGTGCTTCCATCACGCTCGCCTTGTTGCGCGCCTGGACGCGAAACTTGACCTCGCGCTCGAGGTTCTTGCGAACGTCGCCACGCAAGGCCTCGACCGTGCCGCCGGCGATGCCGAGGGCCTTTGCGAGCGCCTCATCGACCTCTGGCAGGTGCTGGGCCTCGATCTTCTTCAGCGTCACCATGAAGTCGGCTTCCTTGCCTGCCACGTCCTTGCTCTGGTAGTCGGCCGGAAATTGCAGCGGAAAGGTCTTCGAATCGCCCGACTTCATCCCGCGCAGGGCAGCGTCGAACTGCTCGAGCATCTGGCCTTCGCCGATCACAAACTGGAACGCCTCGGCCTTGCCGCCGTCAAACGGAACGCCGTCGACGGCACCGACGAAGTCGATCGTGACGCGGTCACCGACAGCAGCCGGCTCGACCGCCGGGCGCTGCTGGAAGGTGCGGCGCTGCTTGCGAAGAATCTCGATCGTCTTGTCGACCGCTTCTTCCGTGACCTCCGTCGAGACCCGCTCGACTTCAGCGGTGGCGAGGTCGCCAATTTTCACTTCGGGATAGACCTCGAACGTGGCGTCGAAGGCGACTTCGCCTTCGGGCGCGTCGGCCTTCTCGGTGATGCGCGGGCTGCCGGCGACGCGCAGCTTGGCTTCGGTCACGGCCTGCGAGAAGACCTGCCCAACCTTGTCGTTCAGGACCTCGCTGTGCACTGAATAGCCGTAACGCTGCGAGACCACGCTCATGGGCACCTTGCCCGGGCGGAAGCCGTCGGCCTTGACGGTGCGGGAAAGGCGGCGCAGACGGGATTCGACTTCGGAGGCGATCACCTGCGCAGGCAACGACAACGTGATGCGGCGCTCGAGCTTGTCGAGAGTTTCAACTTCAACGGACATGATGCAACGGTCTTTCGCTATGAAGGCTGGTGCGCGGGGTCGGACTCGAACCGACACGCCGGTGAAGGCGTCAGGACCTAAACCTGGTGCGTCTACCAATTTCGCCACCCGCGCCCGGAGGCAGTACGCTAGTTTAGCGGCGCCGTGGAGAATCGACGGCTTGGACGACAAGCACTACGAGAACTTCCCGGTCGCGTCGTGGCTGAGCCCGCCGGCATTGCGCCCCGCGGTCATGGCCATTTATGGCTTCGCCCGTACCGCCGACGACATCGCCGACGAAGGCGACGCTCCTGCCCCCGAACGTCTCGCCGACCTGGCCGCCTTTCGCTCCGACCTCGATGCGCTGGTCGCCGGCAGGCCGACCTCGCGGCGCTGGCCGAAGGTTTTCGTACCGCTGGCCGTCGTGATGACGCGTCACCGCCTGCCGCCGGTGCTGCTGGGCGATTTGCTCGACGCCTTCGCGCAAGACACCGTGAAGTCGCGTTACGCCGATCGTGCCGAGCTGCTCGACTACTGCCGTCGCTCCGCGAACCCGATCGGTCGCCTGCTGCTGCACCTGTACGGCGTGGACGACGCCGCAGCGCTGGCGAAGTCCGACGCGATCTGCACCGCTCTGCAGCTGGCCAACTTCTGGCAAGACCTCGGCGTCGACAGCCGACGCGGTCGCCTCTACGCGCCCGAGGCCGACTGCCGGCGCCACGGCGTCGAGCCTGCCGAGCTGCTCGTCGGCCGCGACAGCGCCGCGGTGCACGCGCTGGTCGGCGAGCTGGTCGGCTGGGCTCGCGAGCTGATGCACGAAGGTGCCGGCCTCGTCCATGCGCTCCCCGGTCGGGCCGGCTGGGAGCTGCGCCTCGTCGTCCAGGGCGGCTTGCGCATCCTCGAGAAGATCGATCGCCTCGACGGTGCCACCCTGCGCTCCCGCCCGGTGATCGGCGCCGGCGACGCGCCGCGGCTGGCCTGGCGCGCCTTGCTGATGCGACCGCGCGGCGCCGTCCGGGCGGGCGAGAACGACGTCGAAGGCGCGGCATGAGCGCCGCCGGGAAAGGCGCAGGCGCGATCGTCACGCCAGAGCAATACGTGCAGGAAAAGGCCGCCGCCAGCGGCTCGAGCTTTTATTACGCCTTCCTCTTCCTCGAGCCGCCACGACGTGCCGCGATCACGGCGTTCTATGCCTTCTGCCGCGAGGTCGACGATGTCGCCGACGAGGTCAGCGACGCCGGCGTCGCCGCCGCCAAGCTCGCCTGGTGGCGCAGCGAAGTGGCACAGGCCTTCGCCGGCCAACCCAGCCACCCGGCCATGAAGGCGCTGCTGCCGCACACCGACGCCTACGGCATCACGGCCGATCACCTGCAGGCGGTGATCGAAGGCTGCCAGATGGACCTCGGCCAGTCGCGCTTCCTCGACTTTCCCGGCCTCGCCCGCTACTGCGATCTCGTCGCCGGCGTCGTCGGCGAGGTCGCGGCGAACATCTTCGGCCGCAGCCTGGCTTCGACGGTCGAGTACGCGCACCGGCTCGGCCTCGCGATGCAACTCACCAACATCATTCGCGACGTCGGCGACGACGCGCGCCGTGGCCGCATCTACCTGCCGATGAGCGAGCTGAAGCAGTTCGATGTCAAGGCCGCCGAGCTGCTCGAGCGCCGCACCAGCGAGCGCTTCACGGCGCTGATGCGCTTCCAGGCCAAGCGCGCCCACCGCACGTACGACGATGCGCTGGCGCTGCTCGGCGAAGCCGACCGCAAAACGCAAAAGCCCGGGCTCATGATGGCCAACATCTATCGAAGCCTGCTGCGCGAGATCGAGGCCGACGACTTTCAGGTCCTGCACCAGCGCATCTCGCTGACGCCGATCAGGAAGCTCTGGATCGCGATGCGCACGAACTGGCGCGGGCGCTAGGGCTGGCCCGGTGAAGCGCGAGATCGCCGTCGTCGGCGCCGGCTGGGCCGGGCTCGCGGCGGCCGTCGAGGCGACGACTGCCGGCGCACGCGTCACGCTGTTCGAGATGGCGCCGCAGGCCGGCGGCCGAGCCCGGTCGGTGGCCGCCGACATGGTTGCCGCCAGCGAAGTCGCCGACCCGGCGACCCGGCTCGACAACGGCCAGCACATCTGCATCGGCGCCTATACCGAGACACTGCGCGTGATGCGGCAGGTCGGCGTCTCGGAGCACCGCGCCTTCGTGCGCATGCCTCTCACGCTCGTCGACTGCCGCGGCTTCGGCCTGCGACTGCGTGCAGGCCCGCCCTTGCCCGCCTTCGTCTTGGCCGTGCTGCGCCGCCGCGGCTGGCACTGGCGCGATCGCCTCGCGCTGCTGAGGCGAGCTTCACGATGGTCGCGCGATGGCTTCCGGTGCGACGCCTCCGCGACCGTCTCGCAGCTCTGCCGCGGCTTGTCCGTCGCCGTACAGCGCGACTTCATCGAGCCGTTGTGCGTCGCTGCCCTCAACACACCGATGACGCAAGCCAGCGGCAGCATCTTCCTGCGCGTGCTGCACGACGCCCTCACGTCCGGCCCCGGTTCGGCCGATCTGCTGCTGCCGCGCCTCGACCTCGGCGCGGTCTTCCCCGAGCCGGCACTGGCGTGGCTGCGGGGCGAAGGCGCCGCGGTGCGGTTGGTGACACGCGTCGAGCGGATCGAACACGTCGCGGGCACGGCAGGCGGCGCCTGGGCCGTCGGCGGCGCGCGCTTCGACGGCGTCGTCGTCGCCGCCAGTGCCGTCGAAGCGGCACGCCTCGTCGCGGCCCATGCGCCGCATTGGTCCGCGCAGGCGGCAGCCTTGCGCTACGAGCCGATCGTGACCGTCTATGCACGCAGCGCCGGTTGCCACTTGCCCGAGCCGATGCTTGCCTTGGCGGCCGGCGCAGAAAGCCCTGCGCAGTTCGTCATCGACCGTGGCCAGCTCGGTGGCGAGGAAGGTCTGCTGGCGCTGGTGGCGAGCGGCGCCGCGCACTGGGTCGAGCGTGGCGCCGATGTCACCGCCGCTGCGGCGCTGGAACAGGCGCGGATCGCACTCGGGGCCCACCTGCATGGTCCCCTCGAGCTCGTGCGCACGATCGTCGAGAAGCGCGCCACCTTCGCCTGCACGCCGGGGCTCGAGCGGCCGCCCGCACAGATCAGCTCGGGCTTCTTCGCTGCTGGCGACTATGTCGCGGGGCCGTACCCGGCCACCCTGGAAGGCGCCGTCCGAAGCGGCGTCGCAGCCGCCCGCGCCACGCTGGCCGGACTTCGCAGCGAGAATTCGGCATGAAGAAGAGCGAGCCGAAAAGCGTCACCATCCAGGTCCTGGAACGCGCCTTCGGCTTGCTCGATCTGCTGGCCTCGCATCAGGAACCGGTGCCGCTGAAGGTGATCAGCGAGCAGAGCGGACTGCACCCGTCGACCGCGCACCGCATCCTCAACGACCTCACCATCGGACGTTATGTCGATCGGCCCCAACCCGGCAGCTACCGCCTCGGCATGCGGCTGCTCGAACTCGGCAATCTGGTCAAGACCCGGCTGGACGTTCGCGACGCTGCGCTGGCGCCGATGCGCGAGCTCCACAAGCTGACGCACCAGACCGTCAACCTGTCGATGCGGCAAGGCGACGAGATCGTCTACGTCGAACGCACGTACAGCGAGCGTTCGGGCATGCAGGTCGTGCGCGCCATCGGCGGTCGTGCCCCGCTTCACCTCACCTCGGTGGGCAAGCTCTTCCTATCCCTCGACGACGCCCAGCGCGTGCGTGCCTACGCCGCGCGCACCGGCCTGGCTGGGCACACGCGCAACAGCATCACCGAGCTGGCGGAGCTCGAGCGCGAGTTGTCACGCGTCAGTCAGTACGGCACCGCACGGGACGACGAAGAGCTCGAGCTCGGCGTGCGCTGCATGGCAGCCGGGATCCTCGACGATCAGGGCAAGCTGGTCGCAGGCCTGTCGATATCGGCGCCAGCCGATCGCCTCGCGGAGAGTTGGCTGGAGCGCTTGCAGGCCACTGCCGCGCAGATCTCGGCGAGCCTCGGTCACCGGGGCTGATCGCAAGCGGCACACGGCCGCTCGGAAGAGATCAGACCGTCGGCTTCTTGGTGCCGAGAACCATCGGCAACGCCGCCGGCAGCACATGGGCCGACTCGTTGACCCAGCGGCGCACGCGCTCGGCGTCGCC
>JAYTYH010000696.1:0-3986 GCA_043742485.1 Rhizobacter sp. | reverse complement strand
ACCACCTGCGCCTCGAGACCGGCCGCGTGATCAAGATCAGCCAGAGCAACACCGAGCGGGAGGCCGGCGCGGCACTGACGTGGAACGACGCGGCGACGGCGACATGGTCCGACACGGCGCAAATCGTGCTGACGCGATGAAGCTCGGCCGCCGCGTCGTCATCGGCGTGCCCTTCCTGTGGCTGCTCGTTTTCTTCCTGCTGCCGTTCCTCGTCGTCGCCCGCATCAGCGTCTCCGAGATGGCGGGCGCCGCGATCACCTTCGGCCCGCGCTTCGACAACTACCTGCTGCTTGTACGCGACAGCCTCTATCTCCAGACCTATCTCTCCAGCCTGAAATACGCTGCGGTGACGACGCTGCTCTGTCTGGCCGTCGGCTATCCGTTCGCCTACTTCATGGCGCGCGCCCGCCGCTCGTTGCAGCCGGCCTTGCTGATGCTGGTGATGTTGCCCTTCTGGACCTCGTTCCTGCTCCGCGTCTACGCGTGGAAAGCGTTGCTCAGCGAGCACGGACTAGTCGCCGACGCGCTCGCGGCGACAGGCATCGACCGCGCGCTCGCCGCGCTCGGCCTCGTCTCCGGACCCGGCCAGCTGATGAACACGCCGTTCTCGCTCGTGCTCGGCATGACCTACACCTACTTGCCGTTCATGATCCTGCCGCTCTACTCGAACCTGGCCAGGATGGACCTGCGCCTGCTCGAGGCGGCGGCCGATCTCGGCGCCACCGCGTGGTCCGCCTTCTGGCGCGTCACCGTGCCGCTGTCGCGCGCGGGCATCGTCGCGGGCGCCATGCTCGTCTTCATCCCCTGCGTCGGCGAATACGTTGTTCCCGAGCTGCTCGGCGGCCCGCAGACGCAGATGATCGGACGCACGCTGTGGGACGAATTCTTCAGCAACAACGACTGGCCGATGGCCTGCGCCGTCGCCGTCACGATGGTGTTGCTGGTAATCGTGCCGGTGGCCGTGTTCAGCCGCTACCAGGCTCAGGCCACCGGGCGCGGCGCCTGATGCGGGCGCGCAAGGCCGGTCTGTTCGGCGGCGCTTTCGACCGCACGTTCAACCGCGCGTTCGCCCGAACCTGGCTGGCGCTCGGCTTCGCCTTCCTCTACCTCCCCATCGTCGCCCTCGTCGCCTACTCGTTCAACGATTCGCCGGTTGCCAACGTCTGGCGCGGCTTCACGTTCAAGTGGTATGGCGCCCTCGCCTCCGACCGCGAACTGCTCGCCGGCCTGGCGCTGTCGCTGAAGGTCGCGCTCGGCACCGCCTGTGCCTCGGTCGTGCTCGGCACCCTCGCCGCCTTCGCGCTCACGCGCTATCGGCGCTTCTTCGGCAGCTCGCTGTTCGCCGGCATGGTCGCAGCGCCACTGGTCATGCCCGAGGTGATCATCGGCCTGTCGCTGCTGCTGATGCTGGTCTCGCTGCAGCGCACCACCGAAGCGCTGTTCGGTGTCGGTTTTCCCGAGCGCGGCATGGCGACGATCTGGCTCGGCCATCTGCTGCTCGGCCTGGCCTACGCCGCCGTCGTGGTCCGGGCCCGCCTGCAGACGCTCGACCCCCAGCTCGAAGAGGCTGCCATGGATCTCGGCGCGCGGCCCGGGCAGGTGTTCTGGCTGGTGACGTTGCCGATGATCGGGCAGGCGCTGCTGTCGGCCTTCCTGCTCACGTTCACGCTCTCGCTCGACGACGTCGTGCTCTCGGCGTTCCTCTCCGGCCCCGGCGCCACGACGATGCCGCTGGTGATCTTTTCTCGCGCCCGGCTCGGCCTGAATCCGAGCGTCAACGCGGTGGCGACGCTGATCATCGCGGTGGTCGCCGTCGGTGTCGTCGCCGCCAGCTTCGTGATCGCCCGCAACGAACGCCGCCGCAGCCTCGACGCCGCCGTGGCCGGCCGTCGCGCGACGGCATGAACGACGCTGCAAACGAAGGCGCAAACCAATCGGCATGAACGACTCCCCCGCACGCACCGGTCTCGCCTACCTCGCCCTCGCATCGGCGATGACCGTCGTCGGCGCCTACGTGGGCTTTTCGAAGGCGCTGGTCATCGTCTTCCCGATCTTCCTGCTCGCTTGGATGCGGTTCGGGATTGCTGCAGTCGCGATGGCGCCGTGGCTGCGCAAGCCGGCGAGCGAAGCACCGCTCGACCGCCGCACGCATCGGCTGCTCTTCCTCGAATCCTTCTTCGGCAACTTCCTGTTCTCGATCTGCATGCTGTTCGGCGTTGCCCGCAGCTCGGCGCTCTCGGCCGGCGTGATCATGGCCGCCATCCCGGCCGTCGTCGCCCTGCTCTCGTGGGCGCTGCTGAAAGAGCGCGTCGGCGCCCGCGTCGCGGCCGGCATCGGCTGCGCAATCGCCGGCATCGCCCTGGTCTCGCTCGCCAAGGACGCCGAGGGCGAAGTGTCCGGATCGCTCGTGGGCACGCTGCTCCTGCTCGGCGCGGTGACCTGCGAAGCGCTCTATGTGGTGCTCGGCAAGAAGCTCTCGGCCTCGGTCGGGCCGAAGCGCATCAGCGCGCTCATCAATCTCTGGGGCCTCGTGCTCGTCACGCCGTTCGCGCTCTGGCAGGTGCGCGACTTCTCGCCCTCGTACATCCCGGTGTCGTCGTGGCTGCTGCTCGTGGTCTACGCGATCGCGGCCAGTGTCGTCACCGTCTGGCTCTGGATGACGGGGTTGAAGCACGTGCCGGCGTCGTCGGCAGGCGTGTTCACGGTATTCCTGCCGATCAGCGCGGCGGCCGTGGGCGTGTTCTTCTTCGGCGAGGAGTTCAGCGCCGCGCAGGCCGCTGCGTTCGTTCTGGCGCTCGCCGGCGTCGTCCTCGCGACTTGGCCGGCGCGGCGACGCTGAGCGCACTCCCAGTCGCCCGCCCTCCGGGCAGGATCCGCCTCAGGCGTCGATCGCTTCGACGGCGGTGACGGCATCGCGACTCGATCGCGCGACCCGCGCCTGGGCCCAGACCGCGCGCGGCGACTCGCCCTTTCGCCGATGGTCAGACCAGACCTGGCGCCAGCGCCGTGCGCCGGCCTCGCCGTTGCGCAGCGCCAGCATGTGGCGCGACACGTGCGACCACGGCTCGCCGGTCTCGACCTGCAGCCGTTCCATGTAGCCGACCAAGGCGTCCTCGACGGCGTCGCGGTCGAGTGGACGTGGCGCGGCGCCGAAGAAACGTGCGTCCCATTCGGCTAGCTCGGCCGGATGGTGATAGGCGGCGCGGCCGACCATGACGCCGTCGACGTGGCCGAGCTGCGCGTCGATCTGCGCCGCCGTGGCGAGGCCGCCGTTGACGACGAAGGCGAGCGCCGGGAAGTCATGCTTCAGCCGGGCGACGACGTCGTGCCGGAGCGGTGGCAGCTCGCGGTTCTCCTTCGGGCTGACGCCATGCAGCCAGGCATTGCGGGCGTGCACGATGAAGACGTCGCACCCACCGTGCGCGTGCACCGTGCCGACGAAATCGCGCACGAAGTCGTAGCTCTCGGAGCGGTCGATGCCGATGCGGTGCTTGACGGTGACGGGGATCGACACCGCGTCGCGCATCGCCCGCACGCCGTTGGCGACCAGCGCCGGCTCGGCCATCAGGCAGGCCCCGAAGGCGCCGCGCTGCACGCGCGCGCTCGGGCAGCCGCAATTGAGGTTGATTTCGTCGTAGCCCCAGCGCTCGCCGAGCCGGGCGCAGGCGGCCAGATCCGCCGGCTCGCTGCCGCCGAGCTGCAATGCCAGTGGATGCTCGGCCGCGTCGAAAGCGAGGTGGCGCGGAACGTCGCCATGAAGAAGCGCGCCGGTGGTCACCATCTCGGTGTAGAGGCGCGCATGGCGCGTCAGCAGGCGATGGAAGAAGCGACAGTGGCGGTCGGTCCAGTCCATCATCGGCGCGACCGAAAGTCGCCATGGGCTAAGTGGTTGGTTCAAAACAACCACGACCGTTTTCGGGCCTTGGTGAGTGCCTACAAAAACAAGCCGGTGCGTTTTGTTTTTGTGAATTCCAACGACAACGAAA
>JAYTYH010000695.1:0-7229 GCA_043742485.1 Rhizobacter sp. | reverse complement strand
GACTGGTCGATGCAGGTGCACGGCGGCGCCGGTGTTTCGGCCGACTTTCCGCTCGCCGGTTATTACGCCGGCGCGCGCACCCTGCGCTTTGCCGACGGCGCCGACGAAGTGCACCGCAACGACATCGCCAAGATCGAGCTTGGCCGCCACGGTTGAGCCGGCCTCGGCGGCTGCGGTCGCCGTCTGCCGTCGCCGTGGCTAGCTCTTGCTCTTGGTCGGCTTGAGCGACTGCCACGCCGACGTGATCGTCGACGAAAAGCTCGGTGGCTCGTCGCCCCGGGCCCTGCCGATGCGCATGGCCTCGACGCAGGCGGTCTCGAAGAGCGCCTGCGCGGCACCGACGTCGGTCTCGTCGGCGCTCGTCATCTCCATGCGCAGATAGGCGCGGCCGCGCAACGTCATGATCACCAGGGGCGGCGACAGCCGCAACAGCGTGCCGGCTGCACGCTCGAGCGAATGCGCCAGCGGGCCTTCGAGCCAGGCCGGGCCTTCGTGCGGCAGGCTCGAGACGCCACCGAAGGTCGAGCGCAGCACCTTCGAACCGGTGAGCGGAATCTTCGGAAACATGACGAGCCAGCGCGTTTCTTCGGGCGTCGCATCGCCCATTTCAGTCTGGTTGTTCTGCGTGAATTGCTCGAAAGCCTTCTTTTCCAGCAGTTCCATCAGCGGCCGCGTCATGAGCAGCATCTGCATGTCGGGCGGCAGGCCGAGCTCCATGCGCATGCGCAGTTCGCGGCTCTCGATATAGAAGCGTTGCGGCGGCCCCCACTCGAGGCGCCAGGGCTTGTCTTGAAGCTTGCCGTCAACGACGAATCCGTTGCCGTCGCGTTCGCGCTTGAAGCCGAAGCCACGCTTCGTGGCCCAGGCCGCGATGTCGCCGAAATCGGGGCCGAGTCCCTGGTTGGCGAAGAAGCCCTTGAACGATCCCAGCATGGCGGCACCCGATCCACTAGAGTCCGGCGACTGGCGCACCGGGCGCCACGCCACGAGGAAGCGACGCGATGATCGAAGTGTATTCGTGGCCTACGCCGAATGGCCACAAGATCCACGTCATGCTCGAGGAGTGCGGCCTGCCGTATCGAGCGATCGCGGTCGACATCGGCGCCGGTAGGCAGTTCGAGCCGGGCTTTCTCGCCATCAGTCCGAACAACAAGATCCCGGCCCTCGTCGACCCCGACGGTCCCGACGGCGAGCCCATCTCGATCTTCGAATCCGGCGCCATCCTCATCTACCTGGCCGCGAAGACGGGCAGCTTCCTGCCAGCCGACGTGCGCGGCCGCTACGAGACGCTCGAGTGGCTGATGTTCCAGATGGGCGGCGTCGGCCCGATGCTCGGCCAGGCGCATCACTTCCGCCTCTACGCGCCGAAGAAGATTGCCTATGCGGTCGACCGCTACACCAATGAGGCCCGACGTCTCTACGGCGTGATGAACAAGCGCCTCGAGACGCGCGAGTTCATGGCCGCCGGCCAATACACGATCGCCGACATCGCCATCTTTCCGTGGCTTCGCTCATGGCAGAACCAGGGCATCGACTGGGCCGACTTCCCGCACCTGAAAGAATGGTTCGACCGCATCGGGGCGAGGCCGGCAGTGCAGCGCGGCGTCGAGGTGCTGGCCGGCCTGCGCAAGCCCTTGCGCAGCGCGGCGGAGCGCGAGACGCTGTTCGGTGCGACGCAGTATCGGCGGCGCTGAACTGAGCTGGCCTGCCCGGAGGGACTCGAACCCCCGACCCCCAGCTTAGAAGGCTGGTGCTCTATCCAGTTGAGCTACGGGCAGAGAGGGCCTGTATGGCCTATGGTCGGGGCGGAGGGATTCGAACTCTCGACCTACTGGTCCCAAACCAGTTGCGCTACCAGGCTGCGCTACGCCCCGAAGACGACATTGTACGAGGCCGACCCGCGCCGATGACGCTTTCAGCGGCTCTCTTCGGCCACTTCGGGGGACGGCAGCAGCAGCATCTTCGAGATCGCGACACATTGCTGGATGTGCTGCTCGCACACGTAGCGCAGCGACGAGTAGGTGAGCGCGGCCGAGACCGCCTGGCCGACGATGGGCACGAACTTGGCGGCCTGCTGCGTCGTCAGCCGGACTCCGACGACGCGCAGCCCCCGCACGACGAGATCGCGCGTGACGAGCTTGCCGATCAGCATGCTGCCGCCGGCGGAGACGGCCTTGAGCACGGCGACGCGACGATCGGGAGCCAAACGTTCGATCTGAGATGGCGTGAGACCGAAGGCCCGGTTGATGTCGGGGATGAGCTTCATCAGCACGGCGACGTCGGTGACCCAGTCAATGCCCGGAATCGGCACGATGGCGACGCCGGCCGCGACCATCGCCCGCCGGCTGACCATGCGCCGGCAGCGTGCGACCACGATGTCGATGTCGCGCTGATCGCCGGGCACCACGGTCCACGCGTCGGCCTTGTGGGCGATGGGCTTCCTGAATCGCGAGATCGGCACTGGGTTTCCTTCGAGCGCGCTCAGGCGAAGGCCTGGACCCAGATTTTGTCGAGTCGCTTGACGCTCACCGGCTGCGGGGTCTTGAGCTCCTGCGCGAACAGGCCGACGCGGAGCTCCTCGATCCACCAGCGAAACTCATCGAGGCGGGCGTCGGCCGTGCCGCGGCGCTCGGCGAGCTTGCGCAGATAGCGTTGTTCGAGCGGCCTCAGCTCGGCGAAGCGGGCAGCGTCGCGGGCCGGGTCGGCGCGCAGCTTGTCGAGACGCATCGTGATCGCCTTCAGGTAGCGCGGCAGCTGGCCGAGTTGCGGCCACGGCGTCTGCGCAACGAAACGCTTCGGCACCAGGCGATCGAGCTGCGCAGCGATGTCGTCGGCGACGTCTTTCGGCGGCCGACTGTCCTTGAGCTTGCGCAGCACCGCGGCATGCTCGCCCAGCACGACGGCCGCCAGCCGCGAGACCTCGCCCGCGATCAGCGTCAGCCGGCCGCGACCTTCTGCCAGGCGCTTGTCGAAGCTCGCGGCGTCGGTCGGCCAGGGTTCGACGAGAAAGGCGCGATCGAGCGCGGCTTCGACGATCTGAGTGCGAAGCTCGTCGGCGCTGCCGAGTGGCATGTAGGCCACGGCCATCTTCTGCAGGTCGGGCAGATTCTTCTCGAGGTACTTCAGCGCGTCGCGGAGCTGCAGCGCGACGAGCCGCCGCAGGCCGGCGCGGTGCGTGTGCCGCGCGACCTCGGGCTCGTCGAAGAGCTCGATGCCGACAGCGCCGCCTTCGTCGACGAGCGCCGGAAAGCCGACCAGGGTTTGGCCGGCCTTCTTCAGCTCCATCAGCTCGGGCAGCTCGCCGAAGGTCCACGACGTGTAGCGTGGTGCCGGTGCGTCGTCGCTCGGCGATGTCGCAGCCGGAGCCGCGGCGCGGGCGGTTTGCCGCAACGCGGTCGTCGCGGCAGCCGACGCCGGCATCGCGGTCGAAGTCGAAGTCGTCGATGGCGCCGACGGCGCGACCCGCAGCGCCGCCAGCGCCTGGAACGCGGAACGCGCCTGCGCGCCGAGGCTCGCCTTCAGCTCGGCGAGGTGGCGCGAATCGCCGAGCTGGCGGCCGTGCTCGTCGACGACGCGCAGGGTCATGAGCAGGTGCGGCGCGAGCTGCTCGTGCTTGAAGTCGGCCCGCCTCAAATCGAGGCCGGTGCGCTTGCTCGCGTGCGCCGCCAGCGACTCGACGAGGCTGCCGGTCGCAAACGCGACCTCGTCGATGAAGGCTGCCGCGTACTCCGGCAGCGGCACCAGGCGCGAGCGCGGCCGCTGCGGCAAGGTCTTGACCAGCGCCACGACCTTGTCCTTCAGCATGCCGGGCACGAGCCACTCGCAGCGGTCTTCGCTGGCGGAGTTGAGCACGTAGATCGGCATCGTCACGGTCAGGCCGTCGCGGGCGTTGCCGGGCTCGTGCAGGTAAGTCGCCGCGCAGTCGACGCCGCCAAGCCGGAGCGTCTTCGGAAACGCCGCCGTCGTGATGCCGGCGGCCTCGTGGCGCATCAACTCGTCGCGCGTGAGGACGAGCAGCTGCGGCTGCCGCCTCGATTCGTCGCGGTACCAGCGCTCGAAGCTCAGCGCGTTGTGCACTTCGGCCGGCAGCTGCTGGTCGTAGAAGGCATGGATCAGCTCGTCGTCGACGAGCACGTCCTGCCGGCGCGCCTTGTGCTCGAGTTCCTCGACCTGCGCGATCAGCTTTCTGTTGGCGGCAGCGAACGGCAGCTTCGTCTCCCACTCGCCGGCCACCAGCGCCTCGCGGATGAAGATCTCGCGCGCCGCCGCAGGGTCGACGGTGCCGAAGTCGACCCGCTTGTTGGCGTAGATGACGATGCCGTAGAGCGTTGCCCGCTCCAGCGCCACCACCTGCCCGGCCTTCTTCTCCCAGTGCGGCTCGAGCAGCTGCGTCTTGATGAGGTGGCCGGCGACTTCAGGCAGCCACTTCGGGTCGATGGCGGCGATGCCTCGCGCATAGAGGCGCGTGGTCTCGACGAGCTCGGCGGCGACGATCCAGCGGCCCGGCTTCTTCGAGAGGTTAGCGCCCGGATGACGCCAGAAGCGGATGCCGCGGGCGCCGAGGTACGACTCGTCTTCCTCGCTCTTCAGGCCGATGTTGCCGAGCAGGCCGGCGAGCATGGACAGGTGCAGCTGCTCGTACGTGGCCGGCGCAGCGTTGACGCGCCAGCCGTGCTCGGCGACGACCGTCTGCAGCTGCGAATGAACATCGCGCCACTCGCGCACGCGCCGCGGCGAAATGAAGTTCTCGCGCAGCAGCTGCTCATGCTTTCGCGACGAGATGCGGTGGTCGCCGTGGCCACCGCGCGACTGCTCGAGCCAGGCCCAGAGCTTGAGCGTGCCCAGGAACTCCGACTTCTCGTCGTCGAACTTGACGTGCGCCAGGTCGGCGGCCTGCTGGTGCTCGAGCGGCCGGTCGCGCACGTCCTGAACGCTCAGGCCACTGGCGATCACCAGCGTCTCGAGCAGGGCCTCGCGATTGCGCGCCTCGAGGATCATGCGGCCCACGCGCGGGTCGAGCGGCAGCTTCGCGAGCTCCTGGCCGATGGCGGTGAGCGCGTTCTGGTCGTCGGTGGCGCCGAGCTCGTTGAGGAGCTGATAGCCGTCGGCGATGGCGCGCTTCGGCGGCGCTTCGAGGAACGGGAAGTCTTCGACCTGGCCCAGGTCGAGCGACTTCATGCGCAGGATCACACCGGCCAGCGACGAGCGCACGATCTCGGGGTCGGTGAACTTCGGCCGGCCCAGGAAATCGGCCTCGTCATAAAGGCGGATGCAGATGCCGTCGGCGACGCGGCCGCAGCGGCCGGCACGCTGGTTGGCGGCGGCCTGACTCACCGGCTCGATCGGCAGCTGCTCGACCTTGGTCCGAAAGCTGTAGCGCTTGATGCGCGCGGTGCCGGCATCGACGACGTAGCGGATGCCAGGCACCGTCAGCGAGGTCTCGGCGACGTTGGTGGCGAGCACGATACGGCGGGCGCTGTGCGGAGCGAAGACCTCGTCCTGCTGCTGCTGAGAGAGTCGCGCGAACAGCGGCAGCACCTCGACGCCCGGCGGATGGTGCTTGCGCAGCTTCTCGGCCGCGTCGCGGATCTCGCGCTCGCCGGGCAGGAAGACGAGGACGTCTCCGGAGCCTCCCGTATCGGAACGCCACAGCTCGTCGACGGCTTCGCAGATCGCGTCGGCGACGTCGTGGTCGCGGCTCTCCTTGAACGGCCGCCAGCGGATCTCGACCGGGAACATCCGGCCCGAGACCTGGATCACCGGCGCCGGCCCGTCTTTCGAGGCGAAGTGGCGAGCGAAGCGGTCGGCGTCGATGGTCGCCGAGGTCACGATCACCTTCAGGTCGGGGCGGCGCGGCAGGATCTGGCGCAAGTGGCCGAGCAGGAAGTCGATGTTCAGGCTGCGCTCGTGGGCCTCGTCGACGATGATCGTGTCGTAGGCCCGCAGCAGCGGATCGCCCTGCGTCTCGGCGAGCAGGATGCCGTCGGTCATGAGCTTGACGCTGGTACCCGGCGAGAGGCGGTCCTGGAAGCGCACCTTGAAGCCGACGACCTCACCGAGTGGGGTCTTCAGCTCCTCGGCGATGCGCCGGGCGACGCTGGTGGCGGCGATCCGTCGCGGCTGGGTGTGGCCGATCAGGCCGCCCTTGCCGCGGCCGGCGCCGCGCCCGAGCGAGAGCGCGATCTTCGGCAGCTGCGTCGTCTTGCCGGAGCCGGTCTCGCCGCAGACAACGATGGCCTGGTGTACCTGCAAGGCGGCAGCGATGTCGCCCCGCCGCGCCGAGACGGGCAGCGACTCGGGAAACTCGATCGGAAGCAGCACCGAAGGATTATCCCGGGCCGACCTGGTTCCCTACCGGAGCCCAGGCATTCACCGATGCCCGGCGCCCGACGTCGATGCTAAATTAAACGGGTTTGACAAAATTCGCAAAACTGCGTTAGCAACAACGACTTCCCGGAGACCCCATGAACCGATTGACCCATCTCGCCGCAGCGATCGCCCTCGCCGCTTCCGCCGGCTTCGCCGTGGCTGCCGACCCGATCAAGATCGGCGTCAACGGCCCCTTCACCGGCGGCTCCTCGTCCATGGGCGTGAGCATGCGCGATGGCGTTCGCCTCGCCACCGAGGAGATCAACAAGGCCGGCGGCGTGCTCGGGCGGCAGATCCAGCTCGTCGAACGCGACGACGAAGCCAAGAACGAGCGCGGCGTGCAGATCGCCCAGGAGCTCATCAACAAGGAAAAGGTCGTCGCCGTCGTCGGCTACATCAACACCGGGGTGGCCCTGGCCTCTCAGCGCTTCTTTCAGGAAGCCAAGATTCCGGTCATGAACAACGTGGCCACCGGCTCGCTGGTGACGCACCAGTTCGACGACCAGCCCGACAACTACGTCTTCCGCAACGCCGCCAACGACAGCATCCAGGCGCCAATGATCGTGCAGGAGGCGACGAAGCGCGGCTTCAAGAAGGTCGCCATCCTGGCCGACTCCACCAATTACGGCCAGCTCGGCCGCGAAGACCTCGAAAAGGCGCTGGCGCTCAAGGGCGTCAAGGCGGTGGCCGTCGAGAAGTTCAACATCAAGGACGTCGACATGACGGCCCAGCTGCTGAAGGCCAAGGAAGCCGGCGCCGAAGTCGTGCTCACCTACGGCATCGGCCCCGAGCTCGCGCAGATCGCCAACGGCATGACCAAGCTCGGCTGGAAGGTGCCGATGATCGGCTCGTGGACGCTC
>JAYTYH010000694.1:0-2643 GCA_043742485.1 Rhizobacter sp. | reverse complement strand
GCGGCCGTGCTGGCCGCCTTCGCCGGCTATGCCGGTGCGTGGTACTTCGGATTCGTGGAAGGCAACTTCGCGCTGCTGCTGTGGTGTGGTGCAGGACGCCGCGCGAATAGACGGTGTCGAACGTGCCCGGCTCGAACGGCAGGTAGAACACGGAGCCCTGCACGAAGTGGAGGAACGGGTTCGTCTTGTGGCGCGCCGTGGCGCGCAGCGATGCCAGGCTCAGATCGACGCCGACGGCGTCGACACCGAAGTTGCGCTCGGCCATCTCGGTCGTGATGCCGATGCCGCAGCCGAGCTCGAGAAACCTGCCCTTGCGCCCCGGTTCTGGACGAAGGCCCCCGAGCTCGGCCAGGAAGCGCTTTTCATGGTCGGCGTAGTCCATCTCCCAGATGACGCCGTCGAAGTGGTACGCGAGCCACTCGGTCGAGAACGAGCTAAGCACGAAACGCTCGCCCTCGACGGGCTCGCAGTCGGCGAAAGGGAACGCGCGCACGTCTGTCAGCGCGGCAGCGAATGCGCTCGCGAACTCGGCGTTCAGCGGGGTCCTGTATGGGAGTAAGACCGGCAGCCCTTTGAAGACGGGAAACGCCACCTCGCACGAACCGCACGAGAGCAGGCCGGACTCGACATAGGTGCCAAAACCGGGACCGTCGAGACCTCGGGCCCGAGCCTCCGCGACCTGCGCGGCGTCGACCTGCGCGTCGTGCGCTTCGAAGCAATCGAGGCGCAGTTTCCCCTTGCACAAGGGGCACCGCAAGACGTCGGTGAACCGCTTCCACATCGTCTCAGTCTCCTCAGACCGTCGCTTCGCGCACGCCGGCCCGCGCGCCGATGGCGCTGGCGTAGACGCTCTCGTAGCGAGCCACGCTTGCCTTCCACGTCCGCTCGTTCTCGACGAAGCGCCTGGCCTGGGCGCGAATCCGCTCCCATGCCGGCCGATTCGCGAGCGTCCGATCGAGCATCGCTGCCAGGCCCGCGGCGTCGCCGGCGGGAAACAGGAATCCGGTCTCGCCGTCGCGGATCAGCTCGCGATGGCCGCCGACGTCGGAGGCGAGCACGATCCGGCCCTGCGCCATGGCTTCGAGTGGCTTCAGCGGCGTGACGAGCTCGGTGACGCGGATGCTCAGACGCGGGTAGACGAGAACGTCGATTACGCTGTAGTAGCTCTGCACCTCGCTGTGCGCCACCTGTCCGGCGAGGATGACGCGGTCTTCGAGGCCGAGCCGGTCGACAAGCTCGCGCAGCGCCGCTTCGCGCATGCCAGCGCCAACAAGCAGCAGACGAAGGTCGGCTCGGTCGCGGCACATGAGCGCGAAGGATTCGACAAGCAGCTCAAGCCCTTCGTAACCGTAAAAGGAGCCGATGAAGCCGAGGACGGTCTTGCCGGCCAGACCGAACCGCAGGCGCAGTGCTTCGTCGGCGGGCAGATCGAAAGGAAACCGGTGCGTGTCGACGGCATTCGGGATCACGGTGACGCGCTCCGGCGCCACCCCGCGTGCGCAGATCTCCTTGCGCAGGCCCTCGCAGATCGTCGTGACTCGGCTCGCGCGCCGCAACGCGAAGCTCTCGAGGGCGCGTGTCAACCGGTACCGTGCACTGCCGGAGGCGGTGGTTCCGTGGTCGACGGCGCCGTCTTCCCAGATGGCGCGAACCTCGTAGACCACCGGCAGGCGGTGGCGGCGACCCGCCCACAGCGCCGGCAGAGCCGTCAGCACGGGCGAGTGGGCATGCAGGAGATCGGGCTGCAGCCGCGCCACGAGGTCGTCGATACGTCGCGCCGTGGCCAGCATCTCGGCGAGGTAGGGGCCGGCGCCGGGAATGGCAGAGAGAAGGCCGCCCTGTGCTTGGCTTCGAAAGAAGGTCCAGCCGTCGGCCGTCTCGATGTCGCCGACGGCCCCGCCATGGCGGGGCGTCGTGACGTGGAAGGTGTCCCAACCGAGGGCGCGTTGTTCCCTGAGTATCGCGACCGTGCGAAAGCTGTAGCCGCTGTGCAGCGGCAGCGAGTGATCGAGGATGTGCAGGATGCGCACGATAGGTCGTCGATCGGTCGGGGGCTAGGCGAGGACTGGCGCGCTCGGAGGCGCGATCGCCAACCGCGGCGGGGCGCTCGCCGCGGCGCCGCCGCCCACGCGCAGGAACGCCTCGAACATCAGCAGCGTCCAGAGCGGCGCGCTGTAGTCGCGGCTGCCGGCGGCGTGGGAATCGACGAGGTGCTCGAGGTAGTTGCGCTCGAAAAACCCCGTGCCGCCGAGCTCGCCTTCGAGCAGCGCAGCGCGTACGCGCGCCCGCAGCGGGCCGCGCAACCAGCGCGCCAGCGGCACCGCGAAGCCCATCTTCTTGCGGTACAGGATGTCGGCCGGCAGGTGCGGCTCCAGCGCTTTCTTCAGAAGCCACTTGCCTTCGCCGCCGCGCAGCTTCAGGTGCGAGGGCAGCCCGGCCAGCCACTCGACGAGTGGGTGGTCCATCAGCGGCTCGCGCACCTCGAGACCGTGCGCCATGCTGGCGCGGTCGACCTTGGTGTTGATGTCGCCCACCAGGTAGGTGTGCCGACCGGCCACGATCCGATGGTGAGCGCCCCGGCCGAGCTGACGCGCATCTTGCTGGAAGCCGCAGCCTGACTTGTCCAGGACAGAACAGCAGCAT
>JAYTYH010000693.1:0-14212 GCA_043742485.1 Rhizobacter sp. | reverse complement strand
AGAAGTACTCGTCGCACCAGCGCTTGAAGCGCGGGTACTTGTCGGCGCCGAACGGTGCCAGCGCCTCGCGGTTCACGGTGTGGAAGTGGGCCGCGTCGGCCTCGAAGCCGTAGTACGGAGTCAGGTCCATGCCACCGCCGAACCAGACCACCGGCTCGCCGCCGCCGGCCGGCTGCGCCGCCAGCATGCGCACGTTCATGTGCACGGTCGGCACGTAGGGATTCAATGGATGGAAGACGAGCGAGACGCCCATTGCCTCGAAGGGCGCGTTCGCGAGCTCGGCGCCGCGATGCTGCGTCGCCGCCGCCGGTAGCGAAGCGCCCTTGACGTGCGAGAAGCTGCAGCCGCCGCGCTCGAGCAGGCGGCCGCCTTCGATCAGCCGCGAGTTGCCGTCGCCTTCGAGCTTGCCGCCGGCCGGCCGCGTCCACGCGTCGGAGGCGAACGGCTCGCCGCCTTCGGCCTCCATCGCGGCAACGATGCGCGCCTGCAGCGCCAGCAGATAGGCGCGGACCTCGGCAATGCTCATGAAGGCAAGGGTCTCACGCTTCAGCGCTTGATGGCACGGCGACCGATGTCGCGCCGATACTGGGCGCCGGCGAACGCGATGCCGGCGACGGCCTCGTAGGCGCGCTGCTGCGCCAGCCGCGTCGAGTCGCCGAGCGCGGTGACGCAGAACACGCGGCCGCCAGCAGTGACGACAGCACCGCCCTGCATCGCCGTGCCGGCATGGAACACCTTCACGTCGGCGCGCGCGGCCTCCGCCGCCGTGCCATCACGCGCTTCAGGTGCGAGGCCGGTCACGACATCGCCAGCACGCGGCGCCGACGGATAACCGGCCGCCGCCATCACGACGCCGAGGGCGGCGCGGCGATCCCATTGCAGCTCGGTCTCGTCGAGCGGATGCTCTTGCGACGGCGACGGCGACGTCGCCTGCATGAGCAGCTCGAAGAGGTCGCTCTTCAGGCGCATGAGGAGCGGCTGCGCCTCGGGGTCGCCGAGCCGGCAGTTGAACTCGACCGTCTTCGGGGCGCCGTGCGCATCGATCATCAGGCCGGCATAGAGGAAGCCGGTGAACGGCCTGCCCTCGGCGGCCATGCCAGCCAGCGTCGGCAGGACGATCTCCTGCATGACGCGGGCATGCACGTTCGGCGTCACTACCGGCGCCGGCGAGTACGCGCCCATGCCGCCTGTGTTCGGGCCACGGTCGCCGTCGCCGAGGCGCTTGTGGTCCTGGCTGGTCGCGAGCGAGAGCGCGCTGCGGCCATCGCAGACGACGATGAAACTGGCCTCCTCGCCCTCGAGGAACTCCTCGATGACGACGCGGCCGCCCTTGCCGTCGGCGCCGAGCATCGCGTCGATTGCGGCGTGCGCTTCCTCGCGCGTCGCGGCGACGACGACGCCTTTGCCCGCCGCCAGGCCGTCGGCCTTGACGACGATCGGCAGCGCGCCGGCGTCGATATGGGCGTGTGCGGCGGCGGCGTCTTCGAAAGTGGCATGGCCGGCGGTCGGGATGCCGTGCCGGCCCATGAATTCCTTGGCGAACGCCTTCGAGCTCTCGAGCTCGGCAGCCGCTTTCGTCGGCCCGAAGATGCGCAAGCCGCGAGCGCGAAAGAGGTCGACGGCGCCGGCTGCCAGCGCTGCTTCCGGCCCCACCACCGTGAGCGCGATCTTCTCGGCGACGGCGAAGTCGGCGAGCCGATCGAGGTCGGTGATGGCGACGTTCTTCACGTGCGTCTCGGTCGCGGTGCCGGCGTTGCCGGGCGCGACGTAGACCGTCTGGACGCGAGCCGATTGCGCCAGCTTCCACGCCAGCGCGTGCTCGCGGCCGCCGCCACCGATGACGAGGACCTTCATGCGCGCGACATCACGCCGCGATCTCGGCGTTGTGATAGAGCGCCTGGACGTCGTCGAGGTCCTCGATCACGTCGATCAGCTTTTGCATGCGGGTGCCGTCGTCGCCGGAGAGCGACACCGTGTTCTCGGCGCGCATCGTCACCTCGGCGTGGTCGGCGATGAAGTCGGCCTTCTCGAGCGCCGCCTTCACGGCTTCGAAGTCGTGCGGCGACGACAGCACCTCGACGGCACCGTCGGCATCGGTGACGACGTCGTCGGCGCCGGCGTCGAGCGCGGCGGCCATGACCGCGTCTTCATCGGCGCCGGGCGCGAAGACGAACTGGCCGACGTGCTTGAACTGGAACGCCACCGAGCCTTCGGCGCCGAGATTGCCGCCGTACTTGCTGAAGGCGTGGCGCACCTCGGCCACGGTGCGGACGCGGTTGTCGGTCATGCAGTCGACGATCACCGCGGCGCCGCCGATGCCGTAGCCCTCGTAGCGGATTTCCTCGTAGTGGATGCCTTCGAGGTTGCCGGTGGCCTTGTCGACGTTCTTCTTGATCGTGTCGGCCGGCATGTTCGAGCCCTTGGCCTTCTCGACTGCCAGGCGCAGGCGCGGGTTCATCGACAGGTCGCCGCCGCCCTGGCGCGCCGCGACCACGATCTCGCGGATCAGCCGGGTCCAGACCTTGCCGCGCTTCTCGTCCTGGCGGCCCTTGCGATGCTGGATGTTCGCCCACTTGGAATGACCGGCCATGAATCGAATGCGCCTTGCGGCAGATGGCGTTATACGGGCGGCGATTTTAGAGGGCGCGGGCCGCGGGTGCGCCGCTAAACTGACTTTCCACCTGTTCTCGCACCTATCCCAGAACCCTCATGGCCGACCCGATCCTTCTTGCCCGGCACGGCGCCATCGAGTGCTTTTTCCTGCCCGGGATGGCGAACCGGCACGGCCTCGTCACCGGCGCCACCGGCACCGGCACCAGCACCGGCACCGGCAAGACGGTGACGCTGTAGACGCTCGCCGAGGCCTTCAGCCGCCAGGGCGTCCCGGTCTTCATGGCCGATGTGAAGGGCGACCTCACCGGCATCACCCAGCCCGGCAGCACCAGCGCGAAGATGGGGCGCTGCTGAAGGAACGCGGCATCGAGCCGCAGGCGCCGGCGGCCTGCCCGGCGACGCTGTGGGACGTGTTTGCCGACGACATTTAGGCGGCTGGCCACCCGGTGCGGGCGACCGTCAGCGACATGGGCCCACTGCTCATCGGCCGCATGCTCGACCTCAACGAGATCCAGGCCGGGGTGTTGCAGCTCGTCTTCAAGGTCGCCGACGACAACGCCATGCTGCTGCTCGACCTGTAAGACCTGCGGGCAATGCTGCAGCACTGGGCGAGAACGCGTCGTCGTTCACCACCGAATACGGCAACGTCAGCGCCGCCAGCATCGGCGCCATCCAGCGCGGCCTGATGCAGATCGGCGCCCAGGGCGGCGACCGCTTCTTCGGCGAGCCGATGCTGGCCATCGACGACTTCATGCAGACGGTGAGCATCGCTGGCCACCAGCACGGCGTCGTCAACATCCTCGCCGCCGACAAGCTCCTCACCAGCCCACGCCTCTACGCGACGTTCCTGCTGTGGATGCTCTCGGAGCTGTTCGAGCAGCTGCCCGCAGTGGGCGACCTCGACAAGCCTAGGATCGTCTTCTTCTTCGACGAGGCCCATCTGCTCTTCGATGAAGCCCCGAAGGTGCTGCTCGAGCGCTCGAACTCGTCGTGCGTCTGGTGCGCAGCAAGTGCGTGGGCGTCTACTTCGTGACGCAGAACCCGCTCGACGTGCCCGACAGCATCCTGGCCCAACTCGGCAACCGTGTGGAGCACGCGCTGCGTGCCTTCACGCCGCGCGACCAGAAGGCGGTGAAGGCGGCGGCGAGCACGATGCGCGCGAACCCGGAGCTCGACATCGAGACCGCGATCACCGAGCTCGGCACCGGCGAAGCGCTTGTCAGCCTGCTCGACGAAAAGGGCCGACCGAGCGTCACCGAGCGCGTCTACGTGCTGCCGCCGGCGAGCCGGCTCGGCCCGATTTCTGCCGACGAGAGAAAAGCGTTGATCGCCGGCTCGCTGGTCGCGGGCGTCTACGAGAAAGCTGTCGACCGCGAGTCAGCCTACGAGAAGCTGAAAGGACGCGTCGAACCGGCGCCGGCCGCGGGGGCGCCGGTCACCTCGAACGCGCCCGGCCGGCAACCCGCGACGGGCCAAGCCGGCGGTGGCCTCATGGGCAGCCTCAAGGACGCCATCTTCGGTACCACCGGACCCCGCGGCGGCAAGCACGAAGGCCTCGCCGAATCGGCGGCGCGCTCGGCGGTGCGGTCGATTGGATCGAGCGTCGGCCGCGAAATCATCCGTGGCGTGCTGGGCTCGATCCTCGGCGGCTCGAAGCGGCGCTAGCGCCGCCGCGGCCGCTGTGCACGGTCAGATCCCGCCATACCACTCGTAGCCTTCGTCTTCCCAGTAGCCACCCTTGCCGCCGCGGATGGCGGCGAAGCTGGCGACGAGCTCGATGGCACGCACGTACTTGGCCTGCTTGTAGCCGAGCTGGCGCTCGACGCGGCAGCGCAGCGGCGCGCCGTTGATCACCGGTAGCGTCTTGTCGTTGAGGTCGTAGGCGAGGATCGTCTGGGCGTGGTGCGCCTCGTCGAGAGCGATGCTCTCGTAGTAGCGCGAGTCTTTGCCGTCGAGGCTGGGGCCATCCATCGAATCGAAGCAGCGGAAGACGACGTACTTCGCCTCTGTCGTCGGCCTGACCTGGTCGAGCAGCAGGCTTAGCTGCACGCCCTTCCACTTGCCGATGCAGCTCCAGCCCTCGACGCAGTCGTGCCGGGTGATCTGGGTGCGCGAGGGCATCGCCCGCAGCTGCTCGAGCGTGAACTCGGCAGGCGCTTCGACGAGGCCGCCGACCTTCAGCTTGTAGTCGACGAAGCCAGCCGTCTTCAAGGTGACGTAATCGGCATCGGCGGGGTCGAGGGTGCCGTTGCCGCGAAAACTGGGGGCCACGTCGGCCTGCGCGAACTCCTGCGCCATGGCCGACTTCGGCGCCACGATGCGGCCGGCGGCGTGGCTCAGGTCCTGTGCGCTCTTCAGCACATCGACGAACGCCTCGTTGTGCGAGAGCCGGTCGCAGCCCGTGAGCACCGCCGCGCCAGCGGCCGCGACCGCGCCGCGAAGGAGACGGCGGCGGTCGCGCTGCCCAGCGCGCATCAGGGTGTAGGTCTTGATCATCCAGCAACTTTCGCGCTTTGCACTTCGGTGTTCGCCTTGGAAACGGCCCGGCGGCTCATGGCGCCACCTTGGCCTTTTCGGCGGCGTGATCGACGGGCAACTTGTACCAGCCGGTGACCATCGAGCGCATCTCGTTCCAGACGCCGGTCACGATCACCTGGAATACATGCACGAGCACGAACAGCACGAGGCCCATGGCGGCGAGAAAGTGCAGCGAGCGTGCCGACTGGCGGCCGCCCAGCAGATCGACCCAGCCGGTGAACACGGCGTTGATGCGCGGCGAGAGCGCCATGCCGGCCAGCACCACCAGCGGCAGCAGGACGAAGATGACGATCAGGTAGGCCAGGCTCTGCAGCACGTTGTAGCGGGTCGCGGCCGCACCGGTCGGGTGCTTGAACTTGAGGTGGTCGACGATCGAATGGCCGATGTTCTTGAGCTCGTTCTTCGTCGGCAGCAGGTCGCGCACGAGGTGGCGGCTGAGGATCGTGTACAGCACGTAGGCAACGCCGTTGACGACGAACAGCCAGGCGAAGAACAGATGCCAGTGCCGCGCCATCGCCAGCCACTGCTGCCCGGGGATGGTGGCCCAGCTCGGGAAGCCGCGCGCGGTGACGGCGCCGTCGACCTTCGAGACGCCGAGCACGCCGGTGGTGTCGAAATCGAAGCCGGCGACATGGGTGTTGCCGACCGGCCCGTTCGCCGTGTTGCGGCCGCTCAGCGACAACCACGGCTTCACCGTCACCGAGTCGTTGCCCCAATAAAGCGACGGATGGGCGTTGAAGATGTTGAGGCCGCTGCCAAGCAGGATCGTCAGGCAGACGACGTTGATCCAGTGCATCAGGCGCACCGGCACCCGGTGCCGGTACATGCGGTGCGGGGGCGGCGCGGATTCCGTTGCCGGTGAGGGCGCGAGAACCGCTTGCGTCGTCGGGATCGCTTCGATATCCATGGTCAGGGCACGCTGGTCATGCGCGGATCGGCGCGCTGCAGTATGCGCGCCTCGGCCGCCACGGAACCGATGACCCGGTTGGCCGCAAAGCTGGCCGGCGCCTCCGGCTCCAGCGCGGCCAGCGCCAGGTTGGCGAGCGGCTGCGCCAGCGGCACGTAGTAGCCGCCGGCCGCGATATCGAGCAGCGCCGGCACCGTCTGCACGGTGACGCGCGTGGCCGCGCCGGCGTGGCCGGCGGCGTCGGCGCCGACCGGCTGGCGCGCGATCTCGCGATAGGTCTCGCCGCGCAGCTCGGCGCCCTCGTCGAGCTGGTAGACCTCGATGCCCAGCAGCCGAAGCCGCCGCACCGCATCGGTCTCGCTCGCCGCCAGCCAGTAGCCGCACGGTCGAGGCCGGGTTTTCAGTGGCCGCAGCGCCAGCGAAGAATCCCAGGCCACGTCGACGCGGCGGATGGCGCCGGTGGCGGCATCGATCACCGACAGCGCATATTCGCTCGACGTCGGCACGGCGTCGACGACAACGTCGCCCAGGCAGGCCTTGGCGACGACGTCGCGGTCGACGAACTGGCGCAGCTTGACGAGGTCGGAGGCGTGCAAGCCAGCACTGGCGAGAACGCTGTTCACGGCCACGACCTGCGCCTGGACGCGGCGCTTCAGGTCGCCGCGGCCGAGGCCGCCACCGCGCGTCTCGACGAGCAGGCTGACGGCGTTGCGCAGGCCGGCGGCGTTGCGCGCGATCTGCGGTCCGGCGCCGCCCATCGAGAACCGGCGATCGCCCGGGTCGGCCGAAGTGGTGGCGTACCAGTCGGCGCTCAGGCCGGCGCTGCGCAGGCCGGCGATCAGCGGCAGCCGGAACCATTCTTCCGCGGCGCGGGTGACGAAGGGCGGCAGGTTGGCGGTGGTCGCGTACTGCAGCAGCACGTCGAAGCGCTGAACGGCGTTGAGCTTGGCCGTGAAGGCGCCGCCGACCGGGTACTCGTGCAGGTCGAGCGCGACCACCGGCGCGAAGTCGACCATCAGCCTGGCCTGCGCCTGCGCTTCGGGCGTGGCCAGCAGCAGATGGTCGCGATTGACGTCGCTGCCGTCGGCGGCGCCGCGCTGGAACAAGGCCGCGCCATCGGGGTTGGCGCGCGGCAGGAGGACGACGTCGACGCGGTCGAGCACGGCGTCGAGGCGGCCGGCGGCGAGATCCTGCGCGACGACGATCAGCGCTTCCGTGCCGGCGGGTTCGTCGCCGTGCTGACCGGCGATGACGACGACCGTTGGCCGGCGCACTGGCTGGATCTCGGCCGCGGCCGCCGACGCGGGCGCCGAGCCGGCCGCGGCGGGTTCGGGCGCTGCAGCAGCACGTGCAATGGGCGTCGGCGCCGGCAGCCGCGTGAAGGCGAGCGCCTCGATCGGCTGGCCGCTTTGCGACAGACCGAGGTCGAGAACCTTGACATCGGTGCGAGCCGAAGCCGAGGCGGCGTTGCGCTCGAGGCCGTACAGGATGGAGCGCAGTTCGTCGCTGCGCGTGAACGCGTCGCGGCCGGGCTCGAACGCCGGCGTCGCGAAGGTGACCGCGGGCTCCGGGAAATGCATGGCGATCGCGGCCAGAACGGCTGGCGCGACCGGCAGTGGCGCATCGTGGATCGGCGCGGCCGGCGAACCCGGCGGCGCCGCCGGCCGCACCGGAGTCGCGACGGCAGTCGTGTTGGCCGAAGCCGGTAACGTCGGGCTCGAAGGTGCACCTGGCGCACGGGCCGGGCCGGTGCTCGCCGACGACTCGACGCCGATCGTTCGCGCGGCCGGCCACGGCGGCAGCGGCGACGACGCGCAGGCTGCGATCGCCATTGCCGCCGTGCCGGTCACGACCGCCTTGCCGATCCGCTCGACCCTCCTACCCTGCACCATGCGCATCTCGACTCCTCTGCGCCCGGTGGCTCAGCGGAAACGAATATAGCCGTGCCCCCGGCCGATGGGGCCGCATGGCCATGCCATCGGCGGGCGCCGGTCGCGCTGTCGTGGCGCCGGTTCGCGCCGACCCGTTGCATTCCGTCGCTCGCCGCTCGCTTCGCGCCGGCGGCGCCGGCACATTGCGCCGTCGCGCTTCGCCGCACCCTTACCGGAGACTCACATGCAGCTTCTGAACATCGCCCAGGCCACCCCCGTCCACATCTGGGCGCTGCTCGCCGGGCTCGTTGCCCTCGGTCTCTCGCAGACCCGGGCCCGCACCATCGGCGCCGCCCGGGCCGCGGTGCTGCCAGCCGGGCTCGCGGCGCTGTCGCTGGCCGGCGTCGCCGGGAGCTTCGGCGGCGGCGGCCCGGCCCTCGCGGCCTGGCTGGTCGGCATCGTCGCCGCGCTCACCGCCACTCCGCGCTTGCTGCCGGCGCCGCAGGTGCGCTGGAGCGCCGCGCTCGACTTCGTGCACGTCGCCGGCAGCTGGCTGCCGCTGGCGCTCATCGTCGGCCTCTTCGCCACCAGGTACGCGGTCGGCGCGAGCCTGGCGATGCATCCCGAGCTGGCTTCGCACACCGCTTTCGCGGTGCCCGTCGGCGTCGCCTACGGCCTCTTCAGCGGCGTGTTCGCGTCGCGCGGCCTGCAGATGTGGCGTGGCCGCGGCAGCGCTGCCCGCGCCGACACGGTCACTGCGTGGGCGGCACCGTGACGACAGGCGTGGCCACCAGCACGGCAGGCCCCTCGCCGAGAATCGACGCCATGCACTCGACTTCGATCTCGAGCCTCGCTGCGCGGTCCAAGGACCCGTGGCGCGGCTACGCGATGCGCGGCCTCAAGACCGCCGCTGCCGCCGTGTTGGTCGCTGCCTGCCTGTGGACGAACTCGCCGCAATCGTTCTCGATCACGCTGGTGTATTCGCTCTGCATCTCGCTGATGTGCTGGCTCTTCATCGACACCTCGCGCGGCATCATCGCCGGCTTCTGGCCGGTCGCGGTCAAGGGTGGCGACGTGTCGGGCGGCCGCTGGCCCGGCTGGCTCCGGATGGTGGCGATCGTGGTCGTCGGTGCCGTTCTCGGCTACGCCGCCGGCAACGAGATCGCCAACTGGGTCCTGGCCATGCATCAGACCGGGCCCTTCAACTCGAGCTGGCGGCAGACGCTCTCGCTGGTGGTCGTGGCCCTCGTGCCGGCGATCACCATCACCTATTTCTTCCAGTCGCGCGAAGTCATGGCGACGCAGCGCGCCGAGGTCGAGCTGGCCGAGCGCCAGGCCTCCGAGCAGCGCCTCATGCTGCTCGAGTCGCAGCTCGAGCCGCACATGCTGTTCAACACGCTCGCCAACCTGCGGGCACTGATCGGCGTCGATCCGGAGCGGGCTCAGGAGATGCTCGATCGCCTGATCGCCTTCCTGCGGGCTTCGCTGGCCGGCTCGCGCGAGCGCTTCCACCCACTCGGCAACGAGTTCGCCCGTCTCGCCGACTACATGGCGCTGATGCAGATCCGCATGGGCGCGCGCCTGCAGACGAGCTTCGTGCTGCCGGTCGAGCTGGCGCAGGTGCCGATGCCGCCGCTGCTGCTGCAGCCGCTGGTCGAGAACAGCATCAAGCACGGCCTCGAACCCAAGGTCGCCGGCGGCCGCATCGATGTCTCGGCACGACGCGAGGGCGACACGCTCGTCATCGAGGTCCGCGACGACGGCCTCGGCGTCGCTGCGGCAGCCGGCAGCAGCTTCGGCCTCGCCCACGTGCGCGAACGGTTGGCGACGCTGTACGGCGCCGCGGCGACGTTCGTGTTCGGGCCGGCGCCGCACGGTGCGGCCGGCACCTGCGCCGTCGTCCGGCTGCCGATCCAGGCCACACCTTCCGGTCGTGCCGGCCAGCGGCCGAAAGGGTCCGAGTCATGAAGGCCACTGCGCTCATCGCCGAAGACGAGCCCCTGCTCGCCGCCAGCCTCGCCGCCGAGCTGCGAAGGGCCTGGCCGGAGCTCGCCGTGGTCGCCAGCGTCGGCGACGGCGAGTCAGCGCTGGCCACCACGCTTGAGCTCGCGCCCGACGTCGTCTTCATGGACATCCGCATGCCGGGCATGACCGGCCTCGACGCCGCGCGCGCGCTCGCCGAAGACTGGCCCGAGGCCGGCCGGCCGTTCCCGCTCATCGTCTTCGTGACCGCCTACGACCAGTACGCGCTCGAGGCCTTCGACCGCTCCGCCGTCGACTACGTGCTCAAGCCGGTGCAACCGGCCCGGCTGGCGGCCACGGTGCGGCGCTTGCAGGACGCACTGGGCGCGCGTTCCGGCGCAACCGGCACGGCGCCCGGAGGCGATCTCGACCGGATCGTCGCGCAGCTGCGCGGGCTGCTCGGACCATCGAAACTCGCCGGAGCGCCGGAAGCAGCTCCGGCCGGTGCGGCGTCGGCGCCGCTGCAAGTGATTCAGGCGGGAGTCGGCAACGCGATCCACATCGTGCCGATCGGCGAGGTCGTGTACTTCGAGGCCGCCGACAAGTACGTGCGCGTCGTCACGGCCGATCGCGAGCACCTCATTCGCACCTCGCTGCGCGAGCTGGTGCCGCTGCTCGATCCGGCGCGCTTCTGGCAGATCCACCGCGGCACGGTCGTGCGCGCCGACGCCATCGCCTCGGCCGTGCGCGACGACAGCGGCAAGCTCGTCCTCGCCTTGCGCGGCCGGCCGGAGAAGCTGATCGTCAGCCGGCTCTACGGCCACCTCTTCAGGGCGATGTAGGCCGGCCCGCCGGCGTTCGGCGCGGTAGTCCGCGCGGTCGGCGTGATGGTCGCGGTCGTGACGCAACTACGGCAACGGCGGCGACAGCGGCGACAGCGGCGACAGCGGCAGGCGCGGCAAGGGCGGCAACGTTGACGCCCGGCGCATGTCGAAAGGGTGATGCGCGGGAGGTGGACCCTAGAATTCGCCGGCGCCCAAAGGCGCTCGAACCGCGCCCATGACCACTGCCAAAGAACCCGTCGTCGCCAGCAATTTTCTGCGCCACATCGTCGAGCGCGATCTCGCCGCGGGCACCTATGCCGCGAGACGCTTCGCCGGCACGCCGGGCGACGCTTCCCACCATGCCGCGGCGCCGCTCGACCCGGCCCGCATCCGGACCCGCTTTCCGCCGGAGCCGAACGGCTACCTGCACATCGGCCACGCCAAGAGCATCTGCCTCAACTTCGGCCTCGCGAACGACTACGACGGCATCTGCCATCTTCGTTTCGACGACACCAACCCCGAGAAGGAATAGCAGGAGTACGTCGACGCCATCGTCGATGCCGTGCGCTGGCTCGGCTTCGACTGGCACGCCGCCGAACCTGCGCTGGCCGAGACGGCGACGCCTCATCTTTACTACGCCAGCAACTACTTCGACTTCATGTACCGCGCCGCCGAGGCGCTCGTCGTCGCCGGCCATGCCTACGTCGACGAGCAGAGCGCCGACGAGATGCGCGCGGCCCGCGGCGACTTCGCGACGGCCGGCACCGACAGCCCGTTCCGTTCACGCAGCAGCGACGAGAACCTCGCCCGCCTGCGCGCCATGAAGGCCGGCGAGCTCGCCGATGGCGCCGCCGTGCTGCGCGCCAGGATCGACATGGCGAGCCCGAACATCAACCTGCGCGACCCGGCGCTCTACCGCATCAAGCGGGCGACCCATCACAACACCGGCGACAAGTGGTCCATCTACCCGATGTACACCTTCGCGCACCCGATCGAAGACGCGCTGGAGAACATCACGCACTCGATCTGCACGCTCGAGTGCGAGGACCAGCGGCCGTTCTACGACTGGCTGCTCGACACGCTCTGCACGCTCGGCCTGTTGGCACAGCCGCGGCCGCACCAGTACGAATTCGCGCGCCTCAACGTCACCTACGTGATCACGAGCAAGAGGAAGCTGAAGGCGCTCGTCGACGAAAAGATCGTCTCCGGCTGGGACGACCCGCGCATGCCGACGATCGCCGGCCTGCGCCGGCGCGGCTACACACCGGAAGCGATCCGCCTGATGTGCGAACGCGCCGGCACCAGCAAGGCCGGCGGCTGGACCGACTACGCCAGCCTCGACATCGCCCTGCGCGACGATCTCGACGCCAAGGCAGCACGCGCCATGGCGGTGCTCGACCCGCTGCTGCTCAAACTCGTCAACTGGGTCGAGGTCTTCGGCAGCGCCGACCGTCGCGAGGCCTGCCACGCGCCGGTGCATCCGCAACATCCCGAGCTCGGCCAGCGCGACTTCGGGCTCGGCCCCGAGCTCTGGATCGAACGCGACGACTTCGCCGAGCTGCCGCCGAAAGGTTTCTTCAGACTCTTTCCCGGCAACCGCGTGCGCCTGAAATACGGCTACGTCGTCGAGTGCACCGGCTTCGAGAAGGACAGCACCGGACACGTCTGCGCCGTGCTCGCGAACATCGTCGCCGACACGAAGAGTGGGACGCCCGGCGCCGACGCCGTCAAGGTCAAGGGCGCCATCACCTGGCTGGCGGCGCACGATGCCTTGCCGGCCGAGATCCGCGTCTACGAGCGCCTCTTCACCGAAGCCCAACCCGACGCCGGCGGCAAGGACTTCAGGGCGAGCCTGAACGCCGAGAGTCGACGCGTGGTCCAGGGCTACGTGGAACGGTCGCTGGCGGCGGCCCGGAGTGAAGACCGCTTCCAATTCGAGCGCCACGGCTACTTCGTCGCCGACCGCGTCGATCACTCTGCGACGCGGCCCGTCTTCAATCGGATCACGAGCCTGCGCGATACCTGGAGCAAGTAGCGCCGGTCTCTCGGCCGGGCACAGGCCCCTACATCGGTGGCTCGAAGCCGTTTCGCCCCGCGAGCGCATGCAGCGCCGTCGCCTTCCCGTCACAAAGCTGGGCCGTGGACCATCACCTTGGCGCCGGGCACGAGAAGGGCGCGGTCGCCGGGCTTGACGGTCACGATCGGAACGCCGTCGGGGACGCGGATGGTCTTCTCGCCGTCCTTGTGGCGCAGCGTCATCGTGCGCGAGCCGGCGCCGGGCACGGCCGCGGTGCCGATGAACGTTCCAGACTGGATCGTTGCCGGGTCGGTGGCCAGCACTTTGCTGACGGAGAAATTGTCCGCGTAGACCAGCGTCGTGGTCTCGCCGCTGCACTGCCTGAGCACCAGCGACATCGCGTCGGCCTTCTCGACCGTGCCCCGGAGCCGCGTCGGCGGCGATGCAGCCGGCGCCGGCTGTGCCTGAACGGCGCCGATGGCCAGCAACCACCCGGCGGCCAGGACCCGGCCGGCGATGCGTCGTGTGATGTGCGTTGCGAGAGAATTCGTCATGACCTCGAATCCTTCATTTCGTCTGCCCGGCCTGGCCGGTGCGTTGTGTGCATCGATGTTCCTGGTGGCTGCCGCGTCGGCTCAACCGGCCAGGAACGCTTCTTCGGTTGCCGCCTCCGCATCCGGCGCTGCTTCCGCCGCGTTGGCAACCACGACCGCGAGCGGTCTGATGGTGACCATCCTGAGAGTCGGCGCCGGCCCCAGCCCGACGGCTGCAGACACTGTCAAGGTTCACTACCGCGGCACCTTGCGCGACGGCACCGAGTTCGACAGCAGCTATGCACGCAACCAACCGGCGGTGTTTCCGCTCGGCCGCGTCATCAAGTGCTGGACCGAAGGCGTGCAGCGGATGAAGGTCGGCGGCAAGGCCCGGCTCGTCTGCCCACCGGGGATCGCCTATGGCGAACGTGGCGCCGGCGGGGTGATCCCACCGAACGCCACGTTGAACTTCGAGATCGAGTTGCTGGAGATCAACCCGAAATAGGCGACAGGCGAGCTGCTTAGCGGTAGACGTGCTCGCCGCTGTTGGCGCGCCAGGAGTTCTCGAAGAAGCTGGCATCTTCATCGCTCTTCGGTCGCACGGCCATCAGGATGCCGCCTTCGCGGATGCCCCGGTCGTACTCCTTGATGCGCTCTTCGGGAATGCCCCAGCCGATGAGCGCACCGACGATACCGCCGGTGGCTGCGCCGGCACCGGCGCCGGCGATGGCTGCGGCCAGTGGTCCGGCGATGACGAGTCCGAGACCCGGCAAGGCGATCGTCGTGCCGACGGCGGCGATCGCGGCTGCGATGGCACCCAGGCTGCCGCCGATGGCGCCGCCGATGCCCGCGCCTTCCGCGGCCTTGGTGCCGAGCTCGGTTTCGCGGCCGCTGGTGCTGCCGGAGAAGTGGCGCTTGCGGGTGTCGTCGGACATGGCGACGTTGAC
>JAYTYH010000692.1:0-2096 GCA_043742485.1 Rhizobacter sp. | reverse complement strand
GGTCGTCTTCGGTGAGCTTGGCGTGGACGTGCTTGACGATGTCCCACGTCATGCTGGTGTCGGTGGCGACACCGGCGGCGCCCAGGATCAGCCCGGGTGCCGTGCAGGCGGCCAGCGCGACGGCGATGGCGGCAAAGGCCGTCGATGACAGCAGGCGGGCGAGGCGGGAATCGGAGGTCATGCGCGGCGGGTTCCGCCAGCGCCGCGCCGGCGGGGAACGCGGGCGGCATGACGGGGGGAGATCTTAGTCACGCCGAGCCCGTTTTGTCCCGTGAACAAACCCGCTTTGCCGGGAGCCCTGGTAACACCTTGTGCTGTGATTTCGAGCGGCCCCGGGGATGCGCGCTAGAGTGCCCTGGCCCCCGACCGACCACCGAGACGCTGGAGGTGATGATCGTCGCCACGCCGGACGGCCGCCGCATCATCACTGCGGTCGTGCTCACGATCATCAACGCCATCGACTACGGCATGAACGTGCATGAGGCCGTCGATGCGACGCGGTTTCACCAGCAGTGGCTGCCGAGTCCGACCAGTGTCGAGGCCTTCGCGCTCAGCCCCGACACGCGCAAGATCCTTGAAGGCATGGGCCACGTGTTTGCCGCGCCGCAGCCCGCCAACAAAGTCGTCGCCATCCTCGTGGGAGCGCCCTCGCTCGGCGGCAAGCCGGTCGGCAAGAACCGCTTCTACGGCGCCAACGATCCGCGCCACAACACCGGTCTCGCGCTCGGCTACTGAACGTGGCCCGGCTCAGCCGTTGAGCGCCTTCATCATGTTCGCGGGGTAGCGCTGGCCCGACGCGGCGCCGGCCGGAAAGACCGCCTCCAGCTCGGTCAGGACGCCGGCGTCGAGGGCGACGTCGACGGCGGCGACGTTCTCCTCGAGGTAGCTGCGCCGCTTGGTGCCGGGGATCGGTACGATGTCGTCGCCCTGTGCCAGGACCCAGGCCAGGGCGAGCTGGCCGGCACTGCAGCCGATCCGCGCGGCGATGCTCTGCACCTTGGCGGCGAGCGCGAGGTTCTTCGCGAAGTTGTCGCCCTGGAAGCGCGGGCTGCTGCGGCGGTAATCGTCTTCGGCGAGGTCTTCGGGCTTCTTGATGACGCCGGTGAGAAAGCCGCGACCGAGCGGGCTGTACGGAACGAAACCGACGCCGAGGCGGCGGCAGGCTGCGAGAGCGCCGTGTTCGGGCTCGCGCGACCACAGCGAATACTCGCTCTGCAAGGCCGTGATCGGATGGACGCGGCAAGCGCGCTCCAGCGTCTCTGCGGAAGCTTCGGAGAGGCCGAGGAAGCGCACCTTGCCAGCGCGAACGAGGTCGGCCATGGCGCCGACGGTGTCCTCGATCGGCGTCGCGGGGTCGACCCGGTGCTGGTAGTAGAGATCGATCGTCTCGACGCCGAGCCGCTTCAGGCTTGCCTCGCAGGCGCTCTTCACGTAGGCCGGGCTGCTGTCGAAGCCACGCCGCTGCGGCTGGTCCGGGTCGCGCAGGATGCCGAACTTGGTGGCCAGGAAGACCTCGCCACGGCGGCCCGCGATGGCCTGGCCGACGAGGCGCTCATTGGTATGCGGGCCGTAGATGTCGGAGGTGTCGAGGAAGCCGACGCCGAGGTCGAGAGCGCGTTGCAGGGTCGCGACCGACTCGGTGTCGTCGCGATTCGAATAGAAGTCGCTCATGCCCATGCAGCCGAGGCCGATGGCGGAGACGACAGGGCCCTGGGGGCCGAGGCGGCGGGTCTTCATTTCTTTCTTGCCGGCGCTTTTTTCGCGGGCGTGTTCTTCGCCGGCACCTTGCCGCCAGCGGCGCGCGCCTTCGACAGGCCGATCGCGATCGCCTGCTTGCGGCTCGTGACCTTCTTGCCGGAGCCGCCGCTCTTCAGCGTGCCTTCCTTCATTTCGTGCAGGGTCGACTCGACCTTCTCGGATGCCTTCTTGCCGTACGTTGCCATGTGCGTGAATCGTCTTCCGGTGGGTTGGATGTGACCGAGACGGCCGGCATTCGGTGTGCCGGAGCGGCGTCAGAACAGGCGTGCGGCGAGCCAGGTGAAGCCGGTGAACGCCGACCACTCGGGCGCGCCCGATCGCAGGCTGCGTGCGGCACC
>JAYTYH010000691.1:0-2417 GCA_043742485.1 Rhizobacter sp. | reverse complement strand
ATCGTGCATCGCGAGCGACGGCTCGGGCCGGTGGCACAAGCCTTCGTCGACCATTGCCTGGCGTCAGCTCACATCGCCCGGCGCCGTGGCGGCCGGCAGTAGACCGCGCGGCCGCCGTCGTTCAGCGTGCAGCGATCGTCTTGGACGTGCCCCGTTTCGCAGGCACCACCAGCTTGGCGATCGCGGCGCCATTGCTTCCTTCGACCGGCAACCGCTTCTCGCGCCACTCGGGCATCCCACCCCGGAACCAGTAGACCTTGATGTAGCCGGCCTGCACGGCCGCCCGCGACGCCTTGTAAGACTTCCAGCACTCGGGTCCGTTGCAGAAGAAAACGACCGGCCTGGACTTGTCGAGCTTCAGGCTTGCCAACGCCGAGAAGTCATCTTTGCTGGCGTCGAAGTTGACTTCCATCAAGCTCTTCTCGACATATGGCGCAATCACGGCGCCGCGGATGTGCTCGTTGTCGAATTCCTTTTGTGACCGCGTGTCGACGAACGTGACGTCTTGCTTGACGAGGTCGGCAACCGTTTCGGCGCTGACCCGCGCGACACCCTGGATCGCATCGGGCGTCGTGATGCCGAGCGATGCGATGTAGTTGAACTGCTTGGCTGCTTCCCCCGAAGCGAGCCGGAAGCGCCCCGCGCCGGCGACGGTGCTGTCGGGCGAATTGATCCACTCGGTAAGACGCCCACATTCGGTCGCGCACCAGTCCTTGCGCGCCACGATGTTGAGCCCACTCGGCATCGGACGGCTCGTCTTCAGGATGCGCGCCTGACCCGGATGTGCCGCGATCCACTCCTTGGCTTCGGCCTCGCTCGCGACGGTGACATCGGCCATCTTGAGCATCAGCGCCACGAGCCCGCCGCCGCTGGTATTGCCGTACGTCACCTTCGAGAACTGGCTCAACGTCATGCCAGATTCGACGATCAGTCCCTTGGCCACATAGCTTCGCAGCGAGTCCTGCTGCGGCAGGTAAAGACGCTGGTGGACGAGCTTGCCCATTTCATCGATGTCGTTGCGGGCGACGAGTGCGTAGGCTTGGACCTGACCGCTGGAGCCGATCAGTTGATACGCATGCAGGATCGCCGAAGCCGTGACGTGGGCCGGCGCGATGATGATCTCGTTTTCGACGGTGCGACTGGCCCGCATCGCTTCGGCCATCACGCTGGTCTGGTTGATCGTCGCCCGGGCACCCATCGCCCGCGACATCGACTGGGCCGGCGCCATCGACGCGGTGGGACCCATGTCGTTCTTCAGATCGAAGGGTTCGATGCCCCACAGCACGCGCAACTCGGCCGAATAGGCAGGCACGCAGAGCGCGCACAGCGCAAATGCCGACAGGACTTTGAACGTGGCACGCATGAGTGAAGACGATGTCATGGCCTGACTCCTGATGTCCCCCGGGCAAAGGGTCGCAGAGCTTAGCCCTTGCTGTCACGGCCCAGTTGTCAAGTCGCACGAGGCCAAAACACAAAGTCACGAGATCGGCCAGAGCACGACTCGACATCTGCCAGCGGTCGGCCAGGCGAGGAACGGTCGCCTGAGCCGGCAGCTGATCGCCTGGCGCCCTGCCCGCGGCGCTGAAGGCTAACGCGTCGGCAACTCCACCAGCCGCCCCTGCGCGATCCGCAGCGTGCGGTCGCAGCGCCGCGCCAGCGTCTCGTCGTGGGTGACGAGCACGAAGGCCATGCGGCGCTGCCGCGTCAGGTCGAGCATCAGGGCGAAGACGGCATCGGCGGTGCCGCGGTCGAGGTTGCCGGTGGGCTCGTCGGCAAGCACGCAATCGGGCGCACCGACGATCGAGCGCGCGATCGCGACGCGCTGGCGCTCGCCACCCGACAACTGCGACGGCCGGTGCGCGAGGCGCTCGCCGAGGCCGACCTGGCGCAGCGCCGCCGCCGCAGTCTCGCGCGCCTCGGCGGTGGCGACGCGGCGCACGCGCAGCGGCATGGCCACGTTGTCGAGCGCGGTGAACTCGGGCAGCAGGTGATGGAACTGGTAGACGAAGCCGAGGTGGCGGTTGCGCCACGCGCCCTGCTCGGTGGCACCCAGCGTCGTGAAGTCGCGGCCACAGAGCAGCACCCTGCCCTGCGTCGGCGCCTCCAGGCCGCCGAGCAGGTGCAGCAGCGTGCTCTTGCCCGAGCCCGACGCGCCGACAACGGCCAGCGTCTCGCCGCGCCGGACCTCGAGATCGACGCCCTGCAGCACCTGGACGTCGAGCCGCTCGGCGCCACTGCCCTCGATGAAGCGCTTGTGCAGACCGGTGGCGACGATGACGTCGTCGTCGTTTCGCAACGCTGGCGTGTCGTCGTGCATCTCACTCATAGCGCAGGGCCTCGGCCGGTTGCAGGCGGCTGGCGCGCCAGCTCGGGTACAGCGTCGCAACGAAGGCGAGCACCAGCGAGATCACGACGAT
>JAYTYH010000690.1:0-6285 GCA_043742485.1 Rhizobacter sp. | reverse complement strand
CGAGATCAAGGCCCGCCTGGCGCCCGGCGTCACCGTCCACCACCGCGACGACCTCGACCGCGTCCAGCGCGAGCTGCGCGAGGTGCCCGGCTGCACCGTCATCATCTACGACCAGACCTGCGCCACCGAGAAGCGCCGGCGCAGGAAGCGCGGCACGATGGAAGACCCGGCGAAGCGCGTCATCATCAACGAGCTGGTCTGCGAAGGCTGCGGCGATTGCTCGGTGCAGAGCAACTGTCTCTCGGTCGAACCGATCGAGACCGAGTTCGGGCGCAAGCGCCGCATCAACCAGAACACCTGCAACAAGGACTACTCCTGCCTGAAGGGCTTCTGCCCGAGCTTCGTCACCGTCGAGGGTGGCCAGCTCAAGAGCGCCAAGAAAGGCGGCGGCGCGGAGCGGCCGAAGTTGAGTGCGGTGGCGGCGCCGCCGGAGCCTGCCCTGCCTTTGGCAGAAAAGGCCTGGGGCATCGTCGTCGCCGGCGTCGGCGGTACCGGCGTCATCACCATCGGCCAGCTGCTCGGCATGGCCGCCCACCTCGAAGGCAAGGGCATCGTCACGCAAGACGCTGCCGGCCTTGCCCAAAAGGGCGGCGCCACCTGGAGCCACATCCAGATCGCGAACCGGCCGGAGGCCATCCTGTCGACCAAGGTCGGCACCGCCGAGGCCGATCTGGTCATCGGCTGCGACCCGATCGTCGCCGCCAACAAGGCGACTCTCGACGCCATGCGTGAAGGCCGCACCTACGTGGCGCTCAACAGCCACGCGACACCGACCGCGGCCTTCGTCACCGACCCCGACTGGCAGTTCCCGGGCGCCAATTGCGAAGCGGCGGTGATGGCCGCCGCCGGCCCCGACCTCGTCGGCAAGCTCGACGCCGACACGCTCGCGGTGCAGCTGCTCGGCGACTCGATCTACACCAACCCGCTGCTGCTCGGCTTCGCCTGGCAGCACGGCCGTGTGCCGCTGTCGCTGGCAGCGTTGATGCGCGCCATCGAGCTCAACGGCGTGCAGGTCGACAACAACAAGCTGGCCTTCGAGTGGGGCCGGCGCGCCGCCCACGACCTGCCGGCGTTGAAGGCCTTGCTCAAGACGGGCCAGGTCATCGAGCTGGTGCGCCGTGCCGTCAACCTCGACGACATGATCGCCAAGCGCGTCGAGTTCCTCACCGCCTACCAGAACGCGGCCTACGCGGCCGCGTACAAGAGCTTCGTCGACAAGGTGCGTACGAAGGAAGCCGAGGTCGCGTTCTCGCGCACGCAGACGCGCTTCGACGCCGCGCGGCCGAGCACGAAGCTCACCGAAGCGGTGGCACGCTACCTCTTCAAGCTCATGGCCTACAAGGACGAGTACGAGGTCGCGCGCCTGCACACCGACACGAAGTTCCTCGACCGGATCTCGTCGCAGTTCGATGGCGAGCGCGGCAAGGACTACCAGCTCGTCTACCACCTGGCGCCGCCGCTGACGTCGAAGAAGAACGACAAGGGCGAGCTGCAGAAGCAGCGCTTCGGGCCATGGATGCTGACGGCCTTCGGCGTCCTCGCGAAGCTGAAGGGCCTGCGCGGCACGCCGTTCGATCCGTTCGGCCGCAGCGAAGAGCGCCGCACCGAACGGGCCCTGATCGACGAGTACCGCCGCTCGATCGAGGAGGTGCTGCGCACGCTGGGGCCGGCCAACGTGGCGCTGGCGGCCGAGATCGCGCGCGTGCCGGAAATGATTCGTGGCTACGGCCATGTCAAGGCCCGCCACCTCGACGCCGCCCGCCCCAAGTGGGACGCGCTGATGGCCGACTGGCGCGCCGGCCCGCTGCGCCTGCCCGAAGCTACCAGCCGAACAGCGTGACGCCAGCGCCGACCGAGGTCTGGCGGAAGTTGTAGTCGAGCAGCGTCTCGCCGTAGCCCGTGAAGACCTGCGCGTACCAGCGCAGGCCCTTGGGATCCTTGCGGTTGACCGGCATCGTCCAGTCGAGCTGCAGCGAGCCGCGGTTGATCGTGAAGTTGGTCTTCCAGAGCGCGCTCAGCGTGTAAAAGCCCGGCGTCCACACACCCTGCAGCTCGGTGCGGCCGCGATAGGCGGTGAGGTCGGGGTTGTCGTCCTGGCCGTCGCTCTCGTGGATGCGCCAGTTGTAGCGGCCGGTCAGGGCGAAGTCGCCGTTCTCGATGCCGGCCAGAGCGTAGGTGCGGTTCCAGCTGCGCGAGAGCGGCAGCGTCTGCCCGTTCGACTGGTGCGCCAGACCGATGCCGGTCATCTTCAGCTTCCAGCCGAGCGCCAGGTCGACCGGCGTGGGCACGATGTAGAAGATCTCGGGCTCGTGGTCGGTGGCCCGGAACGGCCGTGAGATCGAGCCGCTGTAAAGCTGCCAGAGCGACTGCTGCGTGTAGCCGAACCAGAGATCGCCGCCCGGCAGCCCGAAGTCCTGCGCGATCTTCGTGCGCACCGAGATCTGCAGCTTGGCCTCGACGTTGCGGTAGTCGGGCGAGGTGCCGGTGTGGCCGGCCGCGGGCGAGGCCGGTTGCCTGTTGGTGCTGCTGGTGGCGTGGATCGGGAAGAAGTAGTTGGGCCGGTAACCATCGAAGTTGAAGACGCCGCGCTTCCTGTCCTTGCCGAGCTCCCAGAACTCGTCGAGGAAGGAGCCGGAGACCTCGGGCTTGGCGGCGGGAGCGGCCGGCGCCGTGGCCGCCGCGCTGGTCGCAGCCACCGTGCCGGGCACCGCCGGTGCCGCGAGGGCGCCGCGCACGTTCGGTGCCACGAACTTGTCGAAGCAGACCAGCCGTTCAGCGTCGACGCGCAGTTGCGCGCAGGCCTCGATGCCGGCCGGCAGCTTCACCGGCTCGGGATCGGCCGCCCGGGCTGCCGAGGTGGCAACGCAGAGCGAAGCGAGGACGAGGGGGCTCGGCCGCAGCCGCAACGAGGGATTCATGGTCGGGGGTTCTCCGTTCGGGAGGCAAAGTGTGCCGCGGCCGTGTCGTGGGCGCCGGTCCGGTCACGCCGAAATGCAGCCTGTCCGTGACGGCTGCCGCTTCATCGCAAGGCTCTGGCAAGCCGGCGGTCGGCCCGTACAGTGCGCCCAACGTCCCGCCCGCCGCCATGCCGACTCCACCTCCCCCGAACCCCGCTCCGGCCGACCCGAACGCCAGGCTCTGGCCCCGCTTCTCGGCCGTCGCCCTGCAGCTCTTCCACGAGTACGGCAACTGGCTCGTCGGCATTACCTGGAAGCGCTTCCTGGTGCTCTCGATCCTGCTGCTGGTCGCGACCGGCATCCTGTCGAACGTGTCTCCGTTCAGCGGTCACGACTTCGAGGAAGTGACCGTCACGCCGCGCCGGCCGGTGCCGCCGCGGCCGTTCGCGCCGCCCGGCAACCGCCAGCCGGCGGTGAAGATCGAGAAGCAGGATGCGAACGGCGGCGACGTGACCATCGCGATCGACAAGAACGGTGTCCGCATCTCGCCGAGCAGCCGCGCCGCGACCGCTGCGTCCAGCGTGCCAGCCAGTGCCGCCTCCGGCGCCGGCTTCGTGGCGTCGGCGTCCGGCTTCGCGGCGTCGGCGGCGGGCTTCACGGCGAAGGCGAGCAACGACGGCGTCGAGATCAAGCTGCCGCCAGGCGCCGACAGCGACGCGGTACGCGAGGCCGTCGAGGAGGCCCGATCCGCCGTCGTCGAGGCGATCCGCGATTCGCAGCGCGCCACCGAGGAGGCGGCCCAGGAAGCCGCCCAGGCCAACGAGAAGACGGTGCGCACGATCCGCCGCTCGCGCTCCAACGGCCTGCCCTCGCTGATCGACCTGGAGTGGCTGTTCATCCTTGCCTCGGCGGTGCTGAAGTTCACCTACAAGGGCCGCATGCAGGCCGAAGTGAAAGCGGCCGTGGCCACCGAAACCGCCGAATCGGAGCAGCTCAAGCGCCAGGTCGTCGAGGCCCGCATGGCGGCGATGCAGGCCCAGGTCGAGCCGCACTTCCTGTTCAACACGCTGGCCTCGATCGACCATCTGATCGAGACCGACCCGCCGCGTGCCAGCAAGATGCAGAAGAACCTGATCGCGCTGCTGCGGGCCTCGATGCCGACGATGCGCGAGTCGAACCCGATGGCGCACAACCTGGGCCGCGAGATGGCGGTGATCCGGCCCTACCTCGAGATCCTCAAGGTGCGCATGGAAGACCGCCTCAACGCCACCATCCACGTGCCCGAGGGCCTGCTCTCGGCCGACTTCCCGCCGATGATGATCCAGAGCGTGGTCGAGAACGCCATCAAGCACGGACTCGAGCCGAAGGCCGAAGGCGGCACGCTCATGGTCTCGGCGGAGATCGTGCACGGCAAGCTCGCCGTCACCGTCGCCGACACCGGCATGGGCTTCGGCAAGGCCGATACCGCGGGCACCGGCATCGGCCTGGCCAACATCAGGGAGCGCCTGCAGCTGCTCTACGGCGACCGTGCCTCGGTGGTCGTCGCCGACAATTCTCCGGCCGGCACCGTCGTGACGATCACCGTGCCGTACCTGGCCCAGCCGATGTCGACCCGGACGGAAGGAGCGAAGACATGAGAGTCCTCACCCGCATGCTGATCGTGCTCGGGATCGGCGTGGTTCTGGTCGCCCTCGCGGCCGCCATCCTGGCCTGGCAGTTGCCGTCGCTGCAAGGCACGATCACGATCGGCAACGGCGACGTCACGCTGAAGGGCTTCGACGATGCCAACGGCGACAACGCCGGCCTGGCGATGGTCCTCGCCGGCGTTGCGGTGGTCGGCATCGTGCTCGCTGCCGTGGTCGCCGTCGTCATCGGCCTCGGCGCCGCCGTGCTGGCGCTGGCGGCGGCGTTGGTGGTGGTGGCTGGTGGTCTCGTCCTCGGCGCCTCGCCGCTGCTGCTGATCGGCTGGCTGGTCTGGATGGTGCTGCGCCCACGGCGTACGCCTGCGGTCGCGACGGCGACGATCGCCGCCTCGTGACGACCGCCGTCATCGCCGACGACGAGCGGCTGCTGCGCGAGCAGCTGCGTGCCCGCCTGGCCGAGGTCTGGCCCGAGCTCGAGATCGTGGCCGAGGCCAAGAACGGCGACGAGGCCGTGGCCCTGACCGAAGCGCATCGGCCCGACCTCGTCTTCCTCGACATCCGCATGCCCGGCATGAACGGCATCGAGGCAGCGCGCGCCATCGGCCAGCTGCCGGTCGACGACGATGCCGAAGGCGGCGCGACGGCGGGCGCCCCGGGCCAGGCCAAACCGTGGCGCGGCTGCGAGGTCGTCTTCATCACCGCCTACGACCAGTACGCGATCGAGGCCTTCGAGCAGGGCGTCGTCGACTATGTGCTCAAGCCTGCCGAGCGCGACCGCCTGCAAGTCACCGTCGACCGCGTCAAGCGCCGCCTGGCCGGCCGCGACGGTGGCGAGGCGCCCGACGCCAGCGGCATGCAGCAGCTGCTGCAAAAGCTCGCCACGCGCATGAACCCGGGCACCGCACCGAGGCTGAAGTGGATCCAGGCCACCGTCGGCACCAGCATCCAGATGATTCCGGTCGAAGACGTGCTCTTCTTCATCTCCGACGAGAAGTACACGCGGGTGCAGACCGCCTCGCTCGAGGCCCTGATCCGAAAGCCGATCAAGGAGATCGTGGACGAGATCGATGCCGACCTGTTCTGGCAGATCCACCGCTCGACCCTCGTCAACACGAAGATGATCGTCGGCGTCAGCCGCGACCTGCGTGGCCGCCAGCTCGTGGCCGTGCGCGGCCGCAACGAGAAGCTCGAGGTGAGCCGCAGCTACGCCGGGCTGTTCAAGGGAATGTGAGCGGCGCAGCGGCGGCACGAGCGCATCGTGCCACCGCCCGAGCCATCACGTCAGCGGGTGGATCAGCAGGTCGGGGTGGAAGGCCCAGCCGAACAGGCCCGCCAGGCCGATGGCGATGCCGAATACGCTCGGAATCGAGGCCAGCCAGAACAGCCACCACAGGTGCGTCAGCGCCGTCACGGCGAGAAGGGCGATGGCGATGGCGATCGAGGCCTCGGCGAGGTCGAACTGGTCGTCGCGGTAGTTGAGCGAGTCGTAGTCCACCTGGGCCTTCTCGGCCTGCTTCTTCAGGTCTTCCTTCTTGCTGTTCTGGTTCTTCGCGATCGCCTGGTACTTGGCGATGGCCGCATCGTGCGGCCCACGTTCGGCCTCGGGCCGCAGGTCGCGGTCGAGCGTCATCTGCTCGATGGCGGCGAGCGCCACCTCCTCGCGGATGTTGCGGGCCTGGTAGAAGTTCCAGAGGTCGATCTTGTCGGCCTGCGCCACCTGCATGGCCTGGACGATGTTGTCGTCC
>JAYTYH010000689.1:0-3418 GCA_043742485.1 Rhizobacter sp. | reverse complement strand
CGTAGTCGTTGCCGTCGGTGTCGCGCTGCAGATAGTGGAACTCGCACACGTGCGTGTAGCCGCCGCGCAGAAGCTCGACGTAGAGCTGCGCCGCGATGGCGCGAAGCTGCGTTGGCGACATGCGCGTGGCGACGCTGTACATGCGGTCGCGCCACGACCAGAAGTCGTCGCTCGCCGATTCGCGCCGCTCTGCCGCACCCGCGAAGGCGCGCTGGAAGGCGTGGCTGTGGGCATCGACGACACCGGGCAGCAGTGGCCCGGCGAGCACCTGTGCGCCTTCGGGCGGCACCACTACATCGACGCCGACCTCGGCCCAGCGGCCGTCGGCGCCGATCCGCAGCAGCACGTGCTTGCGCCAGCCGCCGGGCAGCCAGGCGAGCGGCGCCCAGAGCAAGGACGGCGATCGGCTGGAGCTGGATTCAGGCGGCATCGGGTCGCCAGTCGAGCGTAGCCTGCAGCAGCGCCCGCAGCACCGGCTGCAGCCGCGCCATGCGCCCGGCCTCGGGGGCGCCGCCGCCGTCGTCCATGTAGCAGGACCAGCACTTCTCGAGCTGCACGGCGTGCACGCCTTGGTGCGGCCGGCCGTAGTGGCGGGTGATGTAGCCGCCCTTGAAGCGGCCGTCGGTGACGTGGCTGAAGCCGGCCTGCGCAGCCAGCACCCGCATGAGCGATGCGCGCAGCGCCGGTGCGGCACTGGCGCCGTTGGCAGTGCCGAGGTTGAGGTCGGGCAGGCGGCCTTCGAACAGCCACGGCAGCTCGGCGTGGATCGAGTGGCCGTCCCACAGCACCGCGTGGCCGTGGCCAGCGTGCAGGCGGCCGAGTTCGCTGGCCAGCGCGTCGTGGTACGGCCGCCAGTACAACGCCAGCCGGCGTGCGACGTCGGCCGCATCGGGCTCGTAGCCTTCGCGGTAGAGCGGCTCGCCGGTGAAGAAGCGTGTCGGCACCAGCTCGGTGTTGTTCACGCCGGGGTACATCGGCGCGTTCTCGGGCGGCCGGTTCAGATCGATGGCGTAGCGCGAGTAGCGCGGTACCAGCACGCTGGCGCCGAGCTCGCGGGCGAAGGCGTAGACCTCGTCGAGATGCCAGTCGGTGTCTTCGACGGCGAGCGCGCGCGGCACCAGGCGCGCCGCGATGTCTGCGGGGATCGCGGTGCCGACGTGCGGCAGGCTGACGAGCAGCGGCAGGCTGCCGCGATGAAGCGAGAACGCGGGGCAGGCGGGCTCGGCAGACCGGCTCGAAGCCGGTGGCGAGGTTGCATCGCTCATGGCGCCCGCTCCACGCCGGCCGCGACGACGCGCCGGCACGGGTTGCTGCCGAACCAGTACGCCAGCTCGTTGGGATGGTCGACGCTCCAGACCGCGAAGTCGGCGCGCTGGCCGGCGGCGAGCCGACCACGATCGACGAGGCCGAGGGCGCGCGCGCCGTTCACCGTCATGCCGCGCAGCGCTTCTTCGGGCGTGAGCCGGAACAGCGTGCAGGCCATGCTGAGCATGAGCAGCGGCGACAGCGTGGGCGACGAGCCCGGGTTGTGGTCGGTGGCGATGGCGATCGGCACGCCGGCAGCGCGCAGGGCGGCGACCGGCGGTGCCTGCGTCTCGCGCAGGAAGTAGTAAGCGCCGGGCAGCAGCACGGCGACGCTGCCGGCGTCGGCCATGGCCGCGATGCCGGCCGCGCTCAGGTGTTCGAGGTGCTCGCACGAGAGCGCGCCGAACTCGGCGGCCAGCGCCGCGCCGCCCATGTCGCTGAGCTGTTCGGCGTGCAGCTTGACCGGCAGGCCGAGGCCGCGTGCGGTCTCGAAGACGCGCCGCGTCTGCGCTGTCGTGAAGGCGATGCGCTCGCAGAAGGCGTCGACGGCGTCGACGAGGCCCTCGGCCTGCAGCGCCGGCAGCCAGGCGCACACGGCGTCGATGTAGTCGTCGGCACGGCCAACGTATTCCGGCGGCAGCGCGTGTGCCGAGAGGCAGGTCGTGCGCACGTCGAGCGGCAGCTCGGCGCCGAGCCGGCGCGCCACGCGCAGGCAACGCGCTTCGTGCTCGGCGCTCAGGCCGTAGCCCGACTTGATCTCGAGCGTCGTCACGCCTTCGGCCATGAGCGCCAGGGCGCGCTCTCGTGCCGAAGCGAACAGCGTCGCGTCGCTGGCAGCACGCGTCGCCGCCACGGTCGAGCGGATGCCGCCACCGGCGCGGGCGATGCTTTCGTAGCTCGCGCCTTCGAGCCGCTGCTCGAACTCGGCGGCGCGCTGGCCGCCGTAGACCAGATGCGTGTGGCAGTCGACGAGGCCGGGCGTGACGAGCGCGCCGCCGAGGTCGTGCTCGTCATCGACCGCAAGGCCGGCGGGCAACGAAGCCGCGGCGCCGACCCACGTGATCGCGTCGCCTTCGACGACGACCGCGGCGCGCTCGACCAGACCCCAGCCGCCGGCACCCGCCAGCGTGACCACCCGTGCATTGCGCCAGATCGACTTCATCGCCGCGAGCTCATCGTCGCGTTTTCATTGCCGGGACTTCACCGTCTCGCGACAGCCGCCGACGGCGCCGTCTTGCTGATCTCGATGGCCCAGGCATCGCTGCTGAACGACAGGATCGGCGGTGCCAGGTCGAACCACAGCAGCGAGTCATCGGGCAGCTCGGTTTCTTCGTCGACGTGGCGGCAGGTGCCGGCCTTCAGCGTGTAGAGGCCACACACCGGCGAGCGCGGCGCCCACACGGCGCCGGCGGCGAGCGGCCTGATCGTCCCCGTCACGCCGCGCAGGAACAGGTTCAGCGCCGAGGTCTTCTTCGTCAGGCGCCGGCAGGTCGTGACCGCGCCGCCGTCGAAGACGAGACCTTCCTTGGCACCGGGCCGGACGTGGTGCAGGGCGCCCTCGATGGAGAGCTCGACGGCGCCGCCGCCGACGATGGCGAAGACGCGCTGCACCTTCGGATAGGCCGAGAACGGGCCGTCGGCCTCGATGTCGGCGAGGGCGACGCGCACGCGCCAGTCGTCGGCGCTCGGCCACATCAGCAGGTCGCGCGCGGTGCCGCCGCCGTTCGGCCACGGCCGCGGTGCCACCTCGGCGGCAACGACGGTGTCTCTCGGGGCGAGCCGGCTCTTCATGACACCAGTCTAGTTTGGGCGTCGGCTCGAAGTAGAGTGGCATCGTCATGTCCGCACGGACCGCCCGCCCGAAACCTGTACAGAGGCTGCACCGATGAGTGTTCTCTCCGCCATTCACACGCCTGCCGGGCCGCGCCCCGTTCGGGCGCCGCGCGGCAGCACGCTGAGCTGCCGCAACTGGCTCATCGAGGCCGCCTACCGGATGATCCAGAACAACCTCGACCCCGAGGTGGCCGAGAACCCGGATGCACTTGTCGTCTACGGCGGCATCGGCAAGGCGGCGCGCGACTGGAACTGCTTCGAGGCCATCCTGGCGGCGCTG
>JAYTYH010000688.1:0-2350 GCA_043742485.1 Rhizobacter sp. | reverse complement strand
GACCGAGTACATCCGCAACTGCTTCGAGGAATACAACGCCCACACCGACCCGAGCGGCCGCTACTTCACGCTCTACAAGCGCTGGCACCTGATCGGCCTCGAGGTCGGCATGTCGGTGGCGAGCGTGGCGCTGCGCGGTGAGGCAACAGGCGTGGCCACGTGCTGGAACGCCGACGTCGTGGCCACCGCCAAGCGCGACCTGAAGCCCGGCGACCTGCTCGACGGCGAAGGCGGCTACACGGTGTGGGGCAAGCTGCTGCCGGCCGAGACCTCGAGCCGAATGGGCGGCCTGCCGCTCGGCCTCGCCCACGATGTGAAGGTCACACGTGCGATCAAGAAAGGCCAGAGCCTGAGCTGGAGCGACGTGGCGATGGACACCACGACCTCGGCCTACAAGACGCGGCGCGAGATGGAGTCGCTGTTCGCTGCGCCGCAGTTGAAGACGGCGTGAGCGCCGTCTTCTCCGATTGCACAGCGTGATCGATCTCCTCTTTCGCGACGCGCTGGTCCACGATGGCAGCGGCGCCGAGCCGTTCCGTGGCGACGTCGCTGTCGATGGCGGCCGCATCGTCGGCGTCGGCCCGCGGCTCGCGCACGCGGCCACGCGCGTGATCGACGCCGCCGGCCTCGCGCTGATGCCCGGCATCATCGACAGCCACACCCACTTCGACGCCCAGATCACCTGGGACCCGACGCTTCGCCCCTCGCCCGCGCTCGGCGTGACGACGGCGGTGATCGGCAACTGCGGCTTCACGATCGCGCCGTGCCGGCCGGCCGACCGCGAGATCACGATGCGCAACCTCACGCAGGTGGAGGGCATGTCGCTCGACGCCCTGCGCGCCGGCATCGACTGGGGCTTCGAGAGCTTCGGCGAGTACATGGCGCAGCTGCGGCGCACCGGCTGCGCCATCAACGTCGCAGCCTACGTCGGCCACTCTTCCGTGCGCACCTACGTGATGGGAGCCGACGCCGCGAAGCGCACCGCCACCGCCGACGAGATCGTGCAGATGCAGGCGCTCGTGCGCGACGCCATGCGCCACGGCGCCGTCGGCTTCGCCAGCAGCACGAGCCCGGCGCACAACGGTGAAGGCGGCCTGCCGATGCCCTCGCGCCTGGCCGATGACGCCGAGATGGCGGCGCTGGTGAGCGCCATGGCCGAAGGCGGCCGCGGTGTGTTCATGCTCACCAAGGGCGGACACACCAAGATGGCGTTCCTCGAATCGCTGGCCGCCAGCACCGGCCGCCCGGTGATGGTGGCCGCGCTGCTGCACAACGCCACCAACCCGCGCGCGGTGTTCGACGACCTCGACGCCATCGCCGCCGCCAACGCGCGCGGCCACCGGCTGCTCGGCCAGGTCTCGTGCTGCCCGCTGACGATGGACTTCACGCTCGCCTCGCCCTACCCCGTGGAAGGCCTCGCGAGCTGGAAGCCGGCGCTCGGCCTCAGCGGCGACGCCTTGAAGGCGAAGCTCGCCGACCAAAGCTTCCGCAGCGCGGTGCGCGCCGAGCTGGCCACGTCCACGACCTTTCGCCTCTTCAACAACGAGTGGGACAAGGTCCACGTGGTCGAAACGGCGCGGCCCGAGCACGCCGGCCACGAGCAGCACACCATCGCCGAGATCGCGCGCGAGGCCGGCCGCGACCCGCTCGACACGATGCTCGACCTGGCGATCGCCGAAGACCTGCAGACGGTGTTCACCGCGCAGCTTCTCAACAGCGACGAGGAGGCCGTCGGCCGCATGCTGAATCACCCGAACAGCATCGTCAGCCTCAGCGATGCCGGCGCGCACCTGACGTTCTTCAACGACGCCGGGTTCGGGCTGCACCTGCTCGGGCACTGGGCCCGGGACCGCGGCGCGATGACGATGGCAGAAGCGGTGCGAAGGCTGACGTCGCATCCCGCGGCGGTGCTCGGGCTGGAAGGGCGCGGGTCGATTCGCGAAGGCCATGCGGCCGATCTGCTGCTGTTCGATCCGAAGACCGTCGGACGCGGGCCGAAGCGGCGGGTGCACGATTTGCCGGCGGGAGGGGCACGGCTGACGACGGATGCCGTGGGCGTGAACGGGGTGTGGATCAATGGGCGGCAGGTCGCCAACGCCGACGGGCTGGTGGCGGAGGCGCCGTTAACGGGAAGGCTGTTGATCGACTTCGCTGGGTGAAGTTGTCGGGCCGCGATCGCAATCGGCCAGTTGCGGCCGTTCGAAGCGCAATATGCGACGACCGCTTCAGACTGCCTGCTGCCGGTCAGGCTCGGCCGCCGAAGGACGGCTGCTTCCGATACCTGACATTGACCGTCGTCCGCGCGGCTGCCCGCTGCGCCTCAGAACCTGCCCTTCAATGGCGGTCGGGT
>JAYTYH010000687.1:0-3913 GCA_043742485.1 Rhizobacter sp. | reverse complement strand
TCTCGCCCGGCAGCGCGACGAAACTCGCCTCGCCGGAGAAGATGCTGCCTTCGGCGGAAACCACGTCGACGTCGTCTCTGCCGAAGAGAACATCTTTTCCGGCGAGGCGAGCTTCGTCGCATTGCCGGGCGAAATGGGCGAGCTCGGCATCTATCCACGTCACACGCCACTGATTACCCGCATCAAGCCAGGCGCGGTGCGCATCATCCGCGCCGACAACAACGAGGAAGAGTTCGTCTTCGTCGCCGGCGGCATCCTCGAGATCCAGCCCGGCTCGGTGACGGTGCTCGCCGACACCGCGATCCGCGGCAAGGACCTCGACGAGGCCAAGGCCAGCGAGGCCAAGCAGCTTGCCGAAGAGGCGATGAAGAACGCCAAGAGCGACATCGACTTCGCCAAGGCGCAGGGCGAGTTCGCAGCCATGGCCGCGCAGATCGCGGCCCTGCGCAAATACCGCCAGAAGTGACTTCGGCGGCCGAACGCCGCAGAGTCGTCCTGAGCGCGGCGAAGGATCTCACCCAGCGGGCGCGAAACTCCTCGCTTCGCTCGGAGTGAAAGCTGCCGTGACGGGCTCCATTCGAGCCGCTTTCGCATGACGCTCGACATCTTCTTCGCGCGCTATCTGCTGACGCTGCACGTCATCGTGGTAGCGCTCGGGCTGGTGGTCTATGTCGGCGTCGCGCGCGCCTTGCCGCAGCGCCGCGACCCGTCGGCGGCGGTGGCCTGGGTCGTGGCGCTGGCGCTGCTGCCCTACGTCGCCATTCCGCTCTACCTGATGTTCGGCAGCCGCAAGCTGCGCATGCGCGACGTACCCGCGGCCCTGCTGCCGCCAGTGGCGCCGGCCGACGACGACGAAGCCGAGTCGCAATGGGCCCGCCGTCTCGGCCGCTCCATGGGCCTGGCACCGGCCGCGGCCTACGACGCCCTTCACGTCCATGCCGACGGTGCCGAGGCGCGCCAGGCTGCCCTCGACATCATCACCGGCGCCGTGCACACGCTCGACGTCTGCACCTTCATCCTCGCCCGCGACGGCGTCGGCGACGAGATCGCCGCGGCGCTGCGGGCCCGGGCCGAAGCCGGGGTGCGCGTTCGCCTGCTGATCGACGGCATCGGCGCCTGGCTCGGCGGCCGGCTCGACATCGCGGCGCTGCGCGGCTCGGGCGTCGAGGTCGTCAAGTTCGTGCCGCCGTTCCGCTCCATCCTGCGAGGCCGCGCCAACCTGCGCAATCACCGCAAGATGGTTGTCGCCGACGCGGCCCGGCTCTGGTGCGGCGGTCGCAACTTCGCCGCCGAGTACTTCGCCGACTGGCACGACCTCAGCTTCGACCTGCGCGGCGAGCTCGCCGTGCGTGCCTGCGAGCAGTTCGAGCAGGACTGGGCCTATGCAACGCGACGTGAAGCCGTTGCCCGTTGCCCGCCGCCGCCTCACGTGATCGGCGCCGTCGACACGTCGCTGGCGCAGTTGGTTCCGAGCGGGCCGGAGCAGGTCGACGACACGGTGCAGGTGTTGCTGCTTTCGGGCTGCTTCATGGCCAAGCGGCGCATCCTCGCCGTCACTCCGTACTTCATCCCCGACGCGACGCTGCTGATGGCGCTGTCATTGGCGGCGCGGCGCGGCGTCGTCGTCGATCTGGTGATGCCGGCACGCTCCAATCACCACCTCGCCGACGTCGCCCGCCATCGGCCGTTGCGTGATCTCGCCGCCGCAGGCGCCCGCATCTGGTTCGTGCCGCGGATGCTGCACGCGAAGGCCGTCGTCATCGACGATCAGCTCGCGCTGGCCGGCTCGGCCAATCTCGACCTGCGCAGCCTCTTCCTCAATTACGAGCTCATGGTCGCCTTCTACGAGCCGGGCGACGTGCTCAGGTTCGCGGCCTGGATCGAGGGCGAGCGGCTCGGCGCGAGTCGTTTCGAGCCGAAGGAGCCCGGGCTGCTGCGCGATCTCTCGGAAGGGCTGCTGCTCTGGCTGGCGTTCCAGCTCTGAACGAGCCGGTCAGAGCTTCAGGATCGAGCCCGGGTCATGGCTGGGCAGCCCCGCTGACTCGAGCAGCGAATCGACAAGCGGTGCCTGCAACCGGTACTTCAGGGCACTGGTCATGACCTGATCGGAAACGCTGGCGCCTGCGCGACCCTCGCCATCCTCGCCCGACGCCGACGCGCTCGGCACGACCGTGCTCGACATCCGGGCCCAGACGCGCGCGGTGATCGAGAACATCCGCGACATCCTCGCCAGCGTCGGCGCCGGTTTGGGCGACGTCGTCGAGGTGCAGACCTTCCTCGTCGACATGAACGACTTCGGTGGCTACAACGCCGTCCACGGCGAATTCTTCGATGTGTCGGGGCCGGCCCGGACGACGGTGGCTGTGCACCAGCTGCCGCACCCGCACCCGCACCTGCGCATCGAGATCCGCGCCGTGGCCTGGAAGCCGCTGGCGCTGAACAACTAGCGCCGCGAGCGCATCCGTCTCCATCTGTAACGTCGCTTGCGAATGTGCAGGTTGCACATTTAATATCCGGCACGGTCGATCGTTTCGACCCGGCGCGCCCTCCGGCACGCCCACCGGAGTGAGCCATGAACCAGTTGCTGCAATCCTTCCCCATCCGCCGGATCCTCGGCCGCGTTCTCCTGCCCGCGTTCGTTTCCGGCCTGCTCGTCGCCGGCTGCGGCGGCGGTGGCGACGCCGGTCCGGCCAGCGGCGGCACCGGTGCCGCTGCCGGTACCTTCGCGGCCGGCCCGATCACCGGCTTCGGCTCGGTCATCGTCAACGGCGTCCGTTTCGACGACTCGACCGCCGTCGTCACCGACGACGAGGGCGGCGCGTCGAGCAAGGACGCATTGCGCCTGGGCATGACGGCCGAAGTCCGCGCCGGCAAGGTCACCGACGACGGCAGCGGCCCGCGCGCCAAGGCCGACGGCATCACGTTCGGGGCGGCGTTGGTCGGCCCGGTGTCGGCCGTCGATGCGGTCGCCAAGTCGCTGGTCGTGCTCGGCCAGAGAGTGCTGGTGCTCGACACCACGGTGCTCGACAACCGGCTCACCGGCGGCTTCGCCGGCATCAGCGTCGGCATGCTGGTCGAGGTGCACGGCACGCTCGATGCCGGCACCGGCGTCGTCACCGCGACGCGGATCGAGCCGACGGAGGCAGCGGCCGGCTTCAGGCTGCGCGGCATCGTCACGGCGCTCGACACCGTGGCCAAGACCTTCCGCATCGGCGGCGCGCTGATCTCCTATGCCGGCGTCACCATGGTCCCGGCCGACCTTGCCAACGGCCTGCTCCTGAGGGTTCGCGTGCAGACCGCGCAGGTCGGCGGCGCCTGGGTCGCGACGCGGCTCGGCGCTGCCCACCCCCACGTCGAGGACGCCGACGAAGCTGACCTGAAAGGCTCGATCACGGCCTTCACGTCGACCGCCGCCTTCAGCGTCAACGGCATCCCGGTCGACGCTTCCGCGGCGATCTTTGCCGGCGGCACCTCGGGCATCGTGCTCGGCGCCCAGGTCGAGGTGGAAGGCACTTCGCTCAACGGCACGGTGATCGCGAAGCGGGTCTCGGTGGAGACGCACGAGGCTCGCCGCGCCGAGGGCTTCGAGCTGCACGGCACGGTCAGCGCCCTCGACACGACGGCCAAGACTTTCGTCCTGCGCAACGTCACGGTCAACTACGGCGCTGCCGGCGTCGAGTTCAGGCACGGCACGGCGGCCCAGCTCGCCAACGGCGTCCAGCTCGAGACCCGCGGCACGCTCTCGGCCGACGGCAGCACGCTGGCGGTGACGCGCATCTCGTTCGGCGACTGAGCGAACGGAGGCAAGGGTCACGGCGATGGCATCGGTCCCGGCGCTGACGGCGGCCATCGCCGCGCTGCTGGAGCCGATCGCCACGCTCGCCGTTGCCCGCGGCCTCCCGGCGGCGGCGGT
>JAYTYH010000686.1:0-1554 GCA_043742485.1 Rhizobacter sp. | reverse complement strand
GCGCCATCGGGGTGGAAGGGCACGCCGACCACCAGCGCGTTCGGCTGCCATTCGGCGATCAGCTGGCCGATTGCGTCGAAACGTGCCTCGCCCTCGGCGGCGATCGTGCGCAGCGGCTGTGCGCTGCGCGTCAGCGCGTTGCCGGTGGCAACGCCGACACGCTTCGTGCCAAAGTCGAAAGCGAGATACGAGAGATGGGACGAGGCGATCGGCATGGCGCTCTGCGAGCTCATCACGCGTGCCCCGCCTCCCCGCTCAGCATGTTCGCGTCGATGCCCAGCAGCGACAGCGCCTTGTCGTAGCGCTTCTCGACCGGCGTGTCGAAGATGATGCCCGGCTCGGCGCCGACGTTGATCCAGCTGTTGCGGCCCATCTCTTCTTCGAGCTGGCCGGCGCCCCAGCCGCTGTAACCCAGCGTGATCAGGATCTTCTTCGGTCCGGCGCCGTTCGAGAGGGCTTCCAGGACGTCCTTGCTGGTCGTCATCTCGAGGCCGCCGAGAATCTGCAACGACGAGTTGTAGTGCCCGCCCTCGCCCTCGCTGCCGCCCAGGCGCTCATGCAGCACGAAGCCGCGCTCGGTCTGCACCGGACCGCCGAAGTAGACGGGCACCTCGGCCAGATCTTCGCGATCGAGCGAAAGCTCCACTTTCTCGAACAGGTTCTTCAGCTTGATGTCGATCGGCTTGTTGATCACCAGCCCAAGGGCCCCCTGCTCGGTGTGCTCGCACATGTAGATGACCGTGCCGGCGAACGCACCTTCGCGCATGCTCGGCATTGCGATCAGGAACTGGTTGACGAAGTTGACGGGTGCGCGTGCCATGGTCGTCAGTCTAATCTGAGGCAGACTCGCGCAAATGCAAAGGACTTTGAAGCGCGCGCTGGTCTGGTTTCGACGTGACCTGCGCCCGCACGACCATGCGGCGCTGTATCACGCGCTGTGCGCCGCGGAGCAGGTCTGGTGCGTGTTCGTGTTCGACACCGAAATCCTCGAGCCGCTGCCGCGCCGCGACCGGCGCGTCGAGTTCATCCACGACAGCGTGGTCGAGCTCGACGAAAGCCTTGGCGCTCTGGGCGGTCGCCTGCTGGTGCGCCACGGGTTCGCGCTCGATGAGATCGCCCGGCTCGCCGGCGAGCTCGGCGCCCAGGCCGTCTATGCGAACCACGACGACGAGCCCCAGGCGCTGGCACGCGACGCCGCGGTTCGCGCCGCGCTCGCGGACATGGGCGTCGCGCTGCACACCGGCAAGGACCACGTCGTCTTCGAGCGCAGCGAGCTGCTGACCCAGGCCAACCTGCCCTACACCGTGTTCACGCCATACAAGAATGCGTGGCTGAAGAAGCTCGAACCGTTTTTCGTCAAGGCCTATCCGGTGGCACGCCACGCGTGCGCCCTGGCCGCGCCGCCGGACGGTGTTTCGGTCGCGCTGCCGGCGCTCGAAGCGCTGGGCTTCGAGCGGGTCGCTTCCCGCGCGGCCCGCACGCCCCTCGACAGCTTCGCGGAGAACTCCTTCCAAGCCTGCTCGCCGCCGAAGGCCGCGAGGCGCACGATCTCGC
>JAYTYH010000685.1:0-3209 GCA_043742485.1 Rhizobacter sp. | reverse complement strand
ATGCGCATCGGATAGAGCGTGCCGATCAGGTGGTCGCACTCGTGCTGCACGACGCGGGCATGAAAGCCTTCGGCCTCGCGCTCGATGGGCTTGCCTTCGAGATCGAAGCCGCTGTAGCGAATGCGCGCCAGACGCGGCACGACGCCGCGCATTCCAGGTACCGATAGGCAGCCTTCCCAGCCCTCTTCCTCGGTGCCGTCGATCGCTTCGATGCGCGGATTGAGCAGCACCGTTTCCGGCACCGGCTCAGCCTCCGGGTAGCGGTCGATGCGGGAGAAGCCGAAGATCACGAACTGCAGGTCGACGCCGATCTGCGGTGCCGCGAGCCCTGCGCCTCTGACCGAATGCATCGTCTCGAACATGTCGGCGGCGAGCGTGCGCAACTCTGTAGTCCCGAAGCGCTCGACCGGCTTGGCGACGCGCAGCAGGCGCGGGTCGCCCATCTTGAGAATGGTGTGGATCGTCATGGTGTCGGGACCTCGCGCGACGCCGCGATCACGTCGGCCGGCGCCTGCACGAGCTCGATCAGCACGCCTTCGCCGGCAATCGGGAACACGTCGTTGGCACGCGGATGAATGAAGCAGATGTCGTGGCCGGCCGCACCGGCGCGGATGCCGCCGGGCGCCATGCGCACGCCGTTGGCCTCGAGCCAGGCGAAGGCGGCGCGCAGGTCGTCGATCCAGAGACCGACGTGATTGAGCGGCGTCGTGTGCACGGCCGGCTTGCCCGCGGGGTCGATCGGCTCCATGAGGTCGACCTCGACGCGGCCGATGCCCAGGCCGACGGCACAGATGTCTTCGTCGACGTTCTCGCGCTCCGAGCGGTAGTTGCCGACGACGTCAAGGCCGAGCTGGTCGACCCAGAGCGTTCGCAACCGCGCCTTGCTCTCGCCGCCGATCGCGATCTGCTGCAGCCCGAGAACCCGAAACGGACGGGGCGATGCCGGGCTCATGCCGCCACCTCCTTCGCCTTGCTCTTCGCCGTCGCGGCAGCTGTGCCTTTCGCTTTGCCTTCGAACTCGAGGATGACCTCGTCGACGGCGACGCTCTGCCCCGGCGTGGCGACGACGCGGGCGACGACGCCGTCGACGGCGGCGACGACGACGTTCTCCATCTTCATCGCCTCGATGACCGCGAGCCGCTCGCCGGCGCGCACCGCCTGCCCCGGCGCGACCGCCACCGCCACGAGCAGGCCCGGCATCGGCGAGAGCAGGTAGCGCGACAGGTCGGGTGGCGGCTTGAAGGGCATGAGCGCACGCAGCTCGGCAGCGCGCGGCGTCAGCACGCGCACCTCGATCGCGGCGCCGTGACGGGCCAGCCGGAGCGCCAGCCCGACACGCTCGACGCGGGCGGCGAATGACTGGCCATCGACGCGGCCGTGAACCGCGACATCGCGCAGTGCGCTGTCGATCACGAAGCGGCGCTCGCGGCCAGCCAGCGTGACGACGCAGACGGCACCCGCATCGCCTCCTGCGCCATCACCGCGCATCTCGACAGCCGTCTCGACGACCGCGCCATCGGCGCCGCTCTCGACCACGACGAAACGCTCGCGAAGCTGCAGCTCGTGGCCCGCGAGCTGCCCCGACAGGCCGGCCGAGCGGGCCAGCAGGCGGCGATGCACGGCAGCGGCGAGGCCGATCAGGAACGCGCGTTCGTCTTCGCCGGCCAGCTCGGTGCCGAAGCCGTCGGGGTAGCGCTGGGCGATGAAACCGGTGTCGAAGTCGCCGCTCGCAAAGCGCGGCTGGGCCAGCAACGCCGACTGGAACTGCAGGTTGCTCGAGACGCCGCGGATCACGAAGGCATCGAGGGCGCCGCGCATCGCCGCGATCGCGGCAGCCCGGTCGGGGCCGCACACGATCAGCTTGCAGATCATCGAGTCGTAGTGGATCGGGATCTCGCCACCTTCGTAGACGCCGGTGTCGACGCGCACGCCCGCCATGCCGGCCTCCTGGGGCTGGCCGGCCGCCAGGCTCTGCGCCGGCGGCTGGAATTCGATCAACCGGCCGGTGCTCGGCAGGAAGCCGCGCACCGGATCCTCGGCGTTGATGCGGCACTCGATCGCCCAGCCGCGCCGCTGCACGTCGGCTTGCGCGAATGCCAGCGGTTCGCCGGCGGCAACGCGGATCATCTGCTCGACCAGGTCGAGCCCGGTGATGCACTCCGTCACCGGGTGCTCGACCTGCAGCCGCGTGTTCATCTCGAGGAAGTAGAAGCTCTTGTCCTTGCCGACGACGAACTCGACGGTGCCCGCCGACTCGTAGTTCACCGCCCTGGCCAGCGCCACCGCCTGCTCGCCCATGGCCTTGCGCGTCGCCTCGTCGAGGAACGGGCTCGGCGCCTCCTCGATCACCTTCTGGTGGCGGCGCTGGATCGAGCACTCGCGCTCCCACAGATAGACGCAGTGGCCATGCGCATCGCCGAGCAGCTGGATCTCGATGTGGCGCGGCTGCTCGACGAACTTCTCGATGAAGACGCGGTCGTCACCGAAGCTGGCCGCCGCCTCGTTGCGACACGAGACGAATCCTTCGGCCGCCTCCTTGTCGTCGTGGGCAACGCGCAGGCCCTTGCCGCCACCGCCGGCCGAGGCCTTGATCATCACCGGGTAGCCGACGCGGCGCGCGATCTCGACCGCCGTCTCGGCGCTGCCGATCGCCTCGTTGTGGCCGGGAATGGTGTTGACCTGCGCCGCGATCGCCAGCTTCTTGGAGGCGATCTTGTCGCCCATCGCCGCGATTGACGCGTGCTTCGGCCCGATGAAGACGATGCCCGCGACTTCGACGTCGCGAGCGAAGGCGGCGTTCTCCGAGAGGAAGCCGTAGCCGGGATGGACGGCCTCGGCGCCGGTCGATCGGCAGGCGGCGATGATCTTCACGGCCTGAAGGTACGACTCGCGGCTCGGCGCGGCGCCGATGTTCACGGCTTCGTCGGCGAGCTCGACGTGGAGCGCGTCTCGGTCGGCGTCGGAATAGACGGCAACCGTGGCGATGCCCATGCGACGCGCCGTCTTGATGACGCGGCAGGCGATCTCGCCGCGGTTGGCAATCAGGATCTTCTTGAACATCGACGGTGTCTCCCTGCGGGGAGTATGCCGGGCGGTCAGCACCCGACCCGCTGCCGCCATCGTCCCGGCCAAGCTGACCGCCATGAACCTGTCGTTCTCGACCTCGGCGGGCAGCCCACCGCGCGGGCTCCCCCGTTCACTCTGGCAGC
>JAYTYH010000684.1:0-1547 GCA_043742485.1 Rhizobacter sp. | reverse complement strand
TGGCAACGCGGAATCCTCCGCAATCACGCTGTCGGAGAGACTTTCCATGAAGTTGAACACCCTGAGCGCGGCCCTGATCGGTGCCGGCATCGCCGTCGTCGGCACCGCCAGCGCCATCGACCTGACGCCGAGCTGGCTGAAGAGCCGCACCCAAGTGGCTGCCGTGGCGCAAGCCGCGCCGGCCGACAAGATCGTGCCGCCCGCACCCGTGGCGATGGTCGCCGGCCAGACCCCGAACTACCGCGCCATCGTCAAGCAGTCGGCGCCGGCCGTCGTCGGCGTCACCGTCGAGGGCATGCACAAGGCTTCGATGGAGGAGCAAGGCCAGGGCGGCCTGCCCGAAGGCATGGAGAACGACCCGTTCTTCAAGTTCTTCCACGGCATGCCGGGTTTCGGCCAAGGCGGCCGGCAAGGCTCGCAAGGCCCGCAATCGACGCCGTTCAAGGGTCTCGGCTCCGGCTTCATCATCAGTAGCGACGGCCTCATTCTGACCAACGCCCACGTCGTGCGTGAAGCCAAGGACGTGACCGTCAAGCTCTCCGATCGCCGCGAGTTCACGGCCAAGGTGCTCGGCATCGATACCGCAACCGACATCGCCGTGCTGCGTATCGACGCCCACGACCTGCCGGTGGTCCGCCTCGGCGATCCGAGGACGCTCGAAGTCGGCGACCCGGTGCTCGCCATCGGCAACCCCTACGGCCTCGAGCAGACGGCCACGCAAGGCATCGTCAGCGCCAAGGGCCGTTCGCTGCCGGGCGACGCGGTCGTGCCCTTCATCCAGACTGACGCCGCGGTGAACCCGGGCAACTCGGGCGGGCCGCTCTTCGACGGCACCGGGTCCGTGGTCGGCATCAACGCCCAGATCTATTCGCGCAGCGGCGGCTTTCAGGGCGTGTCGTTCGCGATCCCGATCAACGTCGCGCTGAAGGTGAAGGACCAGATCGTCGCCACTGGCAAGGCCACGCACGGCCGCCTCGGCGTCACCGTGCAAGATCTCAACCAGCAGCTTGCCGATTCCTTTGGCCTGAAGAAGGTCGACGGTGCCCTGGTCTCGAACGTGGCGCCGAACAGCGCTGCGGCGGCGGCCGGCCTGCAGTCGGGCGACGTCATCACCGAGGTCAACGGCGAGCCGGTGGTTCGCTCCGGTGCGCTGTCGAGCCTGATCGGCATGGCGGCGCCCGGCGAGCGCGTCAAGCTGAAGGTCTGGCGCGATCACGCCGAGCGCACTGTCGACGCCAAGCTGGGCGGCGCCGACGACGCCAAGGTGGTGGCTGACGCCAGCACTGCCGCCGAGGGCGGCCAGCTCGGCCTCGGCCTGAGGCCGCTGACGCGAGACGAGAAGCGCGAAGCCAAGGTCGAGGCCGGCATGGTCGTCGAGCAGGTCAGCGGCGCCGCGGCGCGTGCCGGCATCGAGACCGGCGACGTGCTGCTCGCGATCAATGGCAAGAGCGTGCAGTCGATCGAGCAGGTCCGGAGCGTGATGTCGGCCAAGCCGAAGAGCGTGGCGCTGCTGGTTCAGCGCGACGGCGAGAAGATCTTCGTGCCCG
>JAYTYH010000683.1:0-4242 GCA_043742485.1 Rhizobacter sp. | reverse complement strand
GGCGCAGCAACTCGGCGAGCCGTTCCATGTCGGCTGCCGACCAGACCGTGCCGCTCGGGTTGTGCGGTGAGTTGACGATCAGCAGCCGCGTCTTCGACGTGATCGCGGCGGCGATGCGGTCGAAGTCGGGGGCGAAGGTACCGGGCAGCAGCGGCACGTGCACAGCGCGGCCGCCGGCGAGGACGACGCTGGGAGCGTAGCTGTCGTAGCACGGGTCGAGGACGATGGCTTCGTCGCCGGGGCCGACGAACGCCAGCACGGCGGTGATGATGGCCTGGGTGGCGCCAGCCGTGACGGTGACCTCGGTCCCCGGGTCGTAGCAATGGCCGTAGAGCGCCTCGATCTTGGCGGCGATGCGCTCGCGCAGAAGCGGCAAGCCGGGCATCGGCGGGTACTGGTTGTGGCCGGCACGCATGGCTGCGTCGACGGCGTCGATCAAGGCCGGATCGCAGTCGAAGTCGGGGAAGCCCTGGCCGAGGTTGACGGCGCCGTACTGCTGCGCCAGCGCCGACATCACCGTGAAGATGGTGGTGCCGACGTCGGGCAGACGGCTGGCGATGGCGGGGGTTCGGATCGGCATGCGGGCTGAGGTTGGCTAGAGCTGGTAGTCGTCGGCCTCGCCGGCCATGGCGCGCTCGACGAGCGGGCGCGTCAGGCGGTCGGAGGTCATCTCGGCGAAGGCGTAGACGAAGTTGCGTAGGTAGGCGCCGCGCTTGATGGCGATGCGGGCCACGTTCAGGCCGAACAGGTGGCCGAGCGGCCGTGCCACGAGGTCGGAGCCCTGGCCTTCTTCCCGCATCGCGATCTCGGCGACGATGCCGACGCCGAGACCGAGCCGCACGTAAGTCTTGATGACGTCGGCGTCGATCGCTTCGAGCACGAAGTTGGTCTGCAGCTTGCGCGTCGCGAAGGCCTGGTCGATCCGCTTGCGGCCGGAAAACGACGGCGTGTACGAGATGAGCGGCAGCGGCGCCAGGTCTTCGAGCGAGATGCGGTCGACGTGTGCGAGTGGGTGCCCGGCCGGCAGCACCAGCACGTGCTGCCAGGCATAGCAGGGCAGGGTGACGAGGTCGGCGAAAGTGTCGAGCGATTCCGTTGCCAGGCCGAAATCGGCGACCTCTTCATAGACCATCTTCGCGACCTGCTCCGGCGTGCCCTGGTGCAGGCTGATGCTGACCTTCGGGTAGCGCTTGCGCATCTGCGCGATGGGCGCCGGCAGGAAGTAGCGGGCCTGGCTGTGCGTGGTCGCGATTGACAGCGTGCCGGCATCCTGCTTGGAGTATTCGTCGCCGATACGCTTGAGGTTGCCGACCTCGCGCATGATCACTTCGATGGCTTTCAGCACCTCGCGCCCCGGCTCGGTGACGCGCCGCAACCGCTTGCCGTGGCGGGCGAAGATGTCGACGCCGAGCTCGCCCTCGAGTTCGAGGATGGCCTTGGAGACGCCGGGCTGCGAGGTGAACAGCGCCTTCGCCGTCTCGGTGAGATTGAGGTCGCGGCGAACCGCTTCCTGGACGAACCTGAACTGATTTAGGTTCATTGCGCTGCGGGCCGACGAAGGGCGCGATTATTCACCGCGGTCCGGCGACGGCGAGCGCTGCTCGCGCCATCGCGCCCACCACCGCGTCGTGCTCGCCGATGGCGGCATGGAGCTCGATGACGACGCCCGGATGGTCGGCGCGGGCGGCGTCGACAAGGGGCGGCAGGTCCTTGCGGAGGTGGCCGCCGGTGCCGAGGAACAACGGCACGATGTCGATCCGGGTGGCGCCGCCGGCGGCCAGGCGATCGACGGCTGCCGGCAGGCCGGGCTCCATCAGCTCCAGAAAGGCGAGGGCGACCACCCGCTCCGGTGCGGCACGCCGGATCGACGCGGCGACGGCCTCGAACGGTGCCGCCCAGCGCGGGTCGCGGGCGCCGTGCGCGAACAGCAGGATTGCGGAAGTGACCGGCATCGTTGGGTAGCTCATCGATAGCGCACCAGCCAGCCAAACGCCGCCAGCGAAATCAGCAGATACAACGCGCCCGGCACCGCGGCAACGATCCAGGGTGTCCAGTTGCCGAGCACGCCGAGGTGGCTGAAGACGTTGTTGAGCAGCACGAAACTGACGCCGATCATGATGCCGGCGAAGACCTTGACGCTGACGCCGCCCGAGCGGGCGTTGAGGTAGGCGAAGGGCAGCGCCAGACCCATCATCACGAGGCACGCGAAGGGATAGAGCGCGCGCTTCCAGAACTGGATTTTCTGCAGCTCCAAGGCCTGCTCGTTGTCGGCGAGGTGGCCGATGTAGCGCCAGAGGTCGATCGTCGACATCGTCGTCACCGGCAGCACGGCGGCGGCCACGACCTGTGGCGACAGCGTGCTCGGCCAAGCCAGGCTGGCCTGCGTCTCCTGCCTGGCGCTCGACTCCGTGCCGGCATTGCGCCAGCGCGTGACGGTGGCGTCGGCCAGCGTCCAGGTACCGTCGCGGGCCACTTCGGCGCGCTCGGCGAAGGTCCGCGTCAGCAGGCGGCCGTCGGCGTCGAATTCGAAGATGCGCACGTCGCGCAGCCGACTGCCGCCTTCGGCCGAGCCGACGTTGATGGAGTAGGTGCGCGCGCCGTCGGGCGTGAGGGCGTGCTGTTTGATCCAGGCGCCGGAACGGGCCAGCTTGAGGCTGCCGGTGAAGACGGCACGCATCTGCGAGGCGACACGTTCGGCGTAGGGCGCCACGTAGTCGCCGACCGCGAAGGTGAAGAGGCCGAAGACGAGCGCCAGCAGCGTGAGCAGCCAGAGCGCGCGGCCAGGGCCCAGCCCGCCAGTGCGCAGGATCGTGTACTGCGACGATTGCGCCAGCCGAGCCAGCGCGTAGATGGTGCCGATGAGGACGGCGATCGGCATCAGCTCGTAGAGATGACCGGGCGCCAGCAGCACACAGTAGACGGCCGCGAGCAGCGCCGAATAGCCGCGCTGGCCGACGCTGCCGAGCTCGTCGACGAAGTCAATGAAGAAGAAGAGGGCGAGAAAGGCGAGGCCGACGAACAGAACCGCGGACCAGATATCGGCATGGAACAGGCGGCGGACCGTCTTCATGCTGCCGCGGCCGGTCGTTGCCTGCGCACGCGCCGTCGACGCCGCGCCGACACTGACCGGTGGGTGCCGTGTTCGCGCCACCACAGCAGCGCCAACGCCATCGCGAAAGCGCCGCCGTGGACGACGAGGAGTGCCGCACCCAGGCCGACGCGCCCGGAGGCGACCCAGGACTGCGAGAGATTGATGAGGTTGTAGTAGGCGAAGAAACCGAGCAGCGCGAAGAGCAGATTCCAGTTGCTGGCGTGGCGCGGGTTCGATGCCGACATGCCGATGCCGAGCAGCAGCATGTTGGCCGCCGCCAGCACCAGGCCGACGCGCCAGGCGAGCTCGCCCTGTGCGGCCGCCGTCGGCTCGCGCAACAGGTCCAGGGTGGCGCGCGCCTTGATCGGCAGGCCACCGACGGCGGCCATGGCGCGGTCGCCGGCCGAGGCCCGATAGCTGTCGAAGCGCGACAGCGTCTTCTCGCCGCTCTGCATGTTCTGCTCGTTGCGCTGGCCGCGCGACAGCACCACGTAGCGTCCTCCGCCATCGCTCTTGATCGCGCCGGACTTCGCCGAAGTCACCGACTCGACGCCGCCCTTCGAGGCGACGATGAGGACGTTGCGACCGGTTGCCGTGTCGCTGGCGCCGCCCTCGAAGAAGAAGGTGCGCTGGCCGTCGCCGGAGGTCTGGAACTCACCAGGCGACAAGCGCGACAGGTCGGAGCGGCGCTCGAACTGGTCCTTGAGTTCGGCACTGCGCTCGTTCTGCCACGGCCACACGAAGAGTGCGAGCAAGGCGATGACGAGCAGCACCGGCCAGGTCGTGCCGAGCACCGGGCGCACGAAGCGGCTGAGCGGCACGCCGCTGGCGAACCAGATCGTCATCTCGCTGCCGCGGTACATGCGCGACAAGGTGGCGACGACGGCCACGAACAGCGACAGCGCCAGGATCGTGGACAGGTGGCCGAGGCCGATGTAGGCGAGCAGCAGCATGACGTCCTGCGGTGCGATGCGGCCGACCGCTGCCTGGCCCAGATTCCTGATGAACATGATCGTCAGCACGATGGTCAGGATCACCACCAGCGTGCCGCCGAAGTTGCGCGCCAGCTCTCGGCGCAGGGAGGAATCGAATAACATGGTCGGTTGCTTTGTAGCTCGGAGAATTATGGACTTTCGTCATCAGATCGCCGC
>JAYTYH010000682.1:0-3573 GCA_043742485.1 Rhizobacter sp. | reverse complement strand
TCGGCGACATGGCCGGCCAGGTCTTCGTGTTCTTCATCCTCACCGTCGCCGCCGCCGAGTCGGCCATCGGTCTGGCGATCCTCGTCGTGCTGTTCCGGACCCGCTCGACGATCGCGGTCGACGAGCTCGATTCCCTCAAGGGCTGATCGCGGCATGACCGACACGCTTCCCGTCGCGCTGCTTCTCGCCGTGCCGCTGGCGCCACTCGCGGGTGCCGTCGTCGCCGGCCTATTCGGTCGCCAGGTCGGCCGCGCCGGCGCCCACAGCGTCGCCATCCTCGGCGTTGCTGTGTCGTTCGTTCTTTCGGCTTGGGTGCTGTGGCAGGTCGTGGCACACGGGGCCGGCTTCAACGGCACCATCTACGAGTGGATGCGCGTGGGCGCACTGAAGATGGAGGTCGGCTTCCTCGTCGACGGCCTCACCGCGATGATGATGTGCGTCGTCACCTTCGTGTCGTTGATGGTGCACATCTACACCGTCGGCTACATGCACGACGACCCGGGCTACCAGCGCTTCTTCAGCTATATCTCGCTGTTCACGTTCTCGATGCTCATGCTGGTCATGAGCAACAACTTCCTCCAGCTCTTCTTCGGCTGGGAAGCGGTGGGCCTGGTCTCGTATCTCCTCATCGGCTTCTGGTTCACGCGGCCGACGGCGATCTTCGCCAACATGAAGGCCTTCATCGTCAACCGCGTCGGCGACTTCGGCTTCATCCTCGGCATCGGCCTCGTGCTCGCCTACAGCGGCACCCTCAACTATGGCGAAGCGTTCGCGAAGGCCGACGACCTCGCCAAGCTTACCTTCCCCGGCACCGAGTGGATGCTTATCACGGTGACGTGCATCTGCCTGTTCATCGGGGCCATGGGCAAGAGCGCGCAGTTCCCGCTGCATGTGTGGCTGCCCGATTCGATGGAGGGTCCGACGCCGATCTCGGCGCTGATCCACGCGGCCACCATGGTCACGGCCGGCATCTTCTTAGTGGCGCGGATGTCGCCACTGTTCGAGCTCTCGGACGTGGCGCTTTCATTCGTGATGACGATCGGCGCCATCACGGCGCTCTTCATGGGCTTTCTCGGCATCATCCAGAACGACATCAAGCGCGTGGTCGCCGACTCCACGCTCTCGCAGCTCGGCTACATGACGGTCGCGCTGGGCGCCTCGGCCTATTCGGTGGCCGTGTTTCACCTCATGACCCATGCTTTCTTCAAGGCACTGCTGTTCCTGGCTGCCGGCTCGGTGATCATCGGCATGCACCACGACCAGGACATCCGCAACATGGGCGGCCTGAAGAAGTACATGCCGATCACCTGGATCACGTCGCTGATCGGCTCGCTCGCCCTGATCGGCACGCCGTTCTTCGCCGGCTTCTACTCGAAGGATTCGATCATCGAGGCGGTGCGCGCCAGCCATCTCGCAGGTGCCGGATTCGCCTACTTTGCCGTCGCTGCCGGCGTCTTCGTCACCGCCTTCTATACGTTCCGGATGTACTTCCTCGTCTTTCACGGCAAGGAGCGCTTCCACGACAAGCCGTTTCCCGCTCCTGCCCACGACGATCACGCTGAACCAGATGAACCAGGCGACCACGGTGCCGTCCACACGCCGCACGAGTCACCCTGGGTGGTGACGCTGCCGTTGGTGCTGCTCGCCATTCCCTCGGCGCTGATCGGTTTCGTCACCATCGGGCCGATGCTCTTCGGCGACTTCTTCGCGAGCTCCATTCGCATCATCGCGGAGCGCCATCCGGCGATGGAGGAGCTGGCGCGCGAATATCAAGGCCCGCTGACGATGGCGCTGCATGCCTTCACGGGTCCCATCGTCTGGCTGGCCATCGCCGGTGTCGCCAGTTCGTGGTTCCTCTACATGCGCCGGCCCGATATTCCGACCGCGATTCAGCGCCGCTTCGCCGGGATCTACACGCTGCTGGAGAACAAGTACTACTTTGACTGGTTCAACGAGAACGTGCTCGCCCGTGGCGCCCGCGGCCTCGGCATGGGCTTCTGGAAAGGCGGCGACGTGGCCACCATCGACGGCGTTCTCGTCGACGGCTCGGCGCGCAGCATCGGCGTCCTCGCCGCCGTGACGCGTCGTTTGCAGAGCGGCTACCTGTATTGGTACGCGCTGTTCATGATCGTCGGCGTCATCGGCCTCATGACCTGGCAGCTCTGGCCCTTCCTCGGCCATCCCTTCGGCCGTTGACCTGATGAAACCCCCACACTCGCTTCGTTCGTTGCCCCCCGAGGGGGAGCCGCCGGCGTTGGGGCGGCCCGGCGGCCGGTGGTGCCACTTGTCGACGACATGCCTTTGCTGAGTCTCGCCATCTGGCTGCCGATCCTGGCCGGCGGACTGCTGCTGGCGTTCGGCCGCGACGACCGTGCCGGCGCTGTGCGCTGGGCCGCCCTGATCGCTTCGATCGTGAGCTTCGTCGTCACGATTCCACTCCTTACCGGATTCGACAATGGCACCGCTGCGTTGCAGTTCGTCGAGCGCCATCACTGGATCGACCGCTTCAACGTCTTCTACCAGCTCGGCGTCGACGGCCTCTCGGTCTGGTTCGTGCTGCTCACCGCCTTCATCACGGTGATCGTCGTCGTGGCCGCCTGGAAGGTCATCAACGAGCGCGTCAACCAGTACATGGGCGCGTTCCTCATCCTCTCGGGCTTGCTCGTGGGCGTGTTCGCGGCCAGCGACGGCCTGCTGTTCTACGTGTTCTTCGAGGCCACTCTGATTCCGATGTATCTCATCATCGGCATCTGGGGCGGGCCGCGGCGCGTCTATGCCGCCTTCAAGTTTTTCCTTTACACGCTGGCCGGCTCGCTGCTCATGTTGGTGGCGCTGATCTACCTTTACTACAAGTCGGGCGGCAGCTTCGACATCGCCGCCTGGCATCGCCTGCCGCTGTCGATGGAAGCGCAGGTCCTGCTCTTCTTCGCCTTCTTCTTCGCCTTCGCCGTCAAGGTGCCGATGTGGCCCGTGCACACCTGGCTGCCCGACGCCCACGTCGAGGCGCCGACGGGCGGCTCGGTCGTTCTGGCAGCGGTCATGCTCAAGCTCGGCGCCTACGGCTTCCTGCGTTTCTCGCTTCCGATCGCGCCCGATGCCAGCCACAAGTGGGCCTGGCTCATGGTGGCGCTCTCGCTCGTCGCCGTGGTCTACATCGGCCTCGTCGCGCTGGTGCAGAGCGACATGAAAAAGCTGGTCGCCTATTCGTCGATCGCCCACATGGGCTTCGTGACGCTGGGCTTTTTCATGTTCAACGAGCTCACGACCTCGGGCGCCATCGTGCAGATGATCTCGCACGGCTTCGTCTCGGGGGCGATGTTCCTGTGCATCGGCGTCCTCTACGACCGCGTCCATTCACGCGAGATCTCGGCCTACGGCGGCGTTGCCAACACGATGCCGAAGTTCGCGGCGCTGGCCGTGCTGTTCGCCATGGCCAACTGCGGCCTGCCGGGCACCGCCGGCTTCGTCGGCGAGTGGATGGTGATCCTCGGCACGATCGCGGCCCAGCACTTCTGGATCGCTGCGATCGCCGCCTCGACCATGATCTGGGGCGCTGCCTACACCCTCTGGATG
>JAYTYH010000681.1:0-8015 GCA_043742485.1 Rhizobacter sp. | reverse complement strand
GAGTGCCCGCCGCCGCGCCGGCGCCGTCGCGACGGTCCACGCCCGCGGCCCTCCCCGAGGACTTCGACCCTTTCGCCGACCTCGCCGAAGTGCGCGCCGCGCCTGCACCTGTCGCCGCCGCACGAACGCCGGGCGCCGGTACCGGCGTGGACCTGCTTGCTTCCGTTGGCGCCGGCTCGGGGCGGACGGCAGGGCTCGACGAAGCGTTCGGCCTGGCCGGCACCAGCAGCACCGATGCGCTCGCCGCCTTCATGGCCGGCAGCGCGACTCCGGATGGCGGCGGACGGGCCGCTGCGGCAGACGTCAGCACCGATCCGCTCGCGATGTTCGCGCCGCCGGCCTCACCGGCCGCGGCGGCGCCGCCACGACCGGCCGCCGCGTTCAACCACACGGCTGAACTGCAAGGCGCCTACACGCCGCCGCGCATTGTCGAGCTGCCTGCACGAATGCCGCCGGCAGCCGTCACCGCGCCGCTTCATGCGCCGCGCGCGCAGCCCGTGACGCCGCCCCTGCCCCCATCGGCGCCCGCCACGCCCGCTGTTGCCATGGTCCAGGCGCCGGTGGCTGCGCACGCCCCCGCCGCCGCCACGTCCGCGCTGGCACCGCCGTCGGCGCTCTGGTCGGCCTTCTGCGCCGGCGTGGGCGTCACCCTGCCGATGCCGCAGGGGCTTACGCAAGAGCACATGCATCTGCTCGGGCAGCTCCTGCGCGAGGCGATCGACGGCAGCCGGCAGCTGCTCGCGCAGCGCGAGGCAGAGCGGCGCGGCGTGCGCGTCAGCGCGGCGCCGGCGGGGGCACGCGACCACAACCCGCTGCTCTTCGCCGCCGACACCCAGGTGGCGCTCGAGCGGCTGCTGCTGCCGCCGGCGCGCGGCTTCATGCCGGCGCCGGCAGCGATGCGCGACGCCATGCAGGAACTGGCCGAGCACGGCATGGCCACCGCCTCCGGCAGCCGCGCCGGCCTCGGTGCCGCGCTGGCCCGGTTCGAGCCGCAGCAGCTCGAAGCCGCCCTTGTCGGCAAAGGCTCACTGGCCATCAACCGCAAGGCGAAGCTCTGGGAGCAGTACCAGCAGCGCTACGAGGCGATACGCAAGGACGCGCAGGAGGTTTTTCGCGCCAAGATCGCTGCGGCACTCAGCGATCCCGGCGCGCTGCCTCCACGCGGTTGACGGCTCGCGCGACTACCAGGCGCCCTGCAGCAGATCGACGAACGACTCGGGCAGCGGCAGCCCGCCCGTGACGGTCAGCTGGGTGTGGCTGTCGGCCGCGTGCGCGGGCCACCACAGCGTGCGCCCGCGGTAGCGCTGCGCGACGTCGTGGCTCAGCAAGTCGCTGAACGAATCGGCAAGCGAGTGGCCGGCGCTGAATCGGTAGCCGGTGCGGTTGGTCCAATGCGTCTCGTCGGGCGGCGTCGCCGCGGTGGGCCGCTCGAGGAACCGCGGCGCCCCCAGCAGCTGCTGCTCGAAGCGATCGAGCGAAGAGCCGTTCTGCAAGGTGCCGAGCATGGCCTCGACGACGATGCCGAACCAGCGCTCGAGCTCGTCGAGATCGGCGCCGGCGCCGGGCGCTTCGGCGCGCGGCAAGGCGACGACGAGCGGAAAGTAGCGGCCGACGTTGTCAACGCTGGGCATCATCACGCCGAACCACCAGCGCGAATCGACGACGCCCGGCCCCCAGGCGAAGCGCCAGAGCGGGCTGGTGAGGTAGGTGTCGAGCCAGATGTCGCCGAGCTGGGCGCGGCTCTTTTCGACGCCGTGCGACAACCAGCCGTCGCAGGCGGTGACGAATTCGGGCGGGAGGCGGCGGCTCGCGAAATCGCCGAGGCTGGCAAGCTTGCCGAACCAGCCCGGGGCAGCGTCGACTTGCAGAGCGCTCATAGCGACGCCGGGCAATTGAACTCGCGCAGCTCGCGCAGCTGGAACGGATTGACGACGCTGCTCGCGGTGACCTCGAAGGTGGCCTTGCGGCCATCGACGTCGAAGACGACGCGAAAGCGCTCCGGAGCGCCGGCCGGCACCATGTTGAGCCGGTCGAACAGCCGGAACAAGGCCCACGGCCCCTCGGTCACCAGGCCCGAACTGCCGCCGGCGAGCGCTGGCTGCAGCTGCACCCGCACCTGGGTGCTGCCGCGCGGACCCGGCCACTGCACGGCCGTCGGGATCTGCGGCCCGTGCGAGTACTTGACGAGCTGGCCGTCGACATCGAGCGTGAACTGCGAGATGCTCGCGTCCATCTCGACCGGCTTGAAATCGAGGCGCAGGCCCGGTGCCTTGCCGCCCGAGCGGAAGAAGGTGTCGCGGATCGCCGCGGCGCGCTGGAACTGGCCGAGGGTGCCGCTGTCAGTGCCCATCCTGCCTTCGCCGGTCTGGCGAAATGTCCACGGTCTCGTCGAGGTGTCGACGAAGTTGACCAGGCTCTTCTGGAAGAACTCGTCGAACAGGCCGCCGGGCGAAAACAGGCGGCCGAAATCGTCTTGCGTGACGTCGTTCTTGCTGCCGCGCGCGAACGGATAGCGGCCCGCGACGGCTTGGCGGCAGAACTCGCCGATGCCCGAGTTGACCGAGCTGCCGATGCTCGCCCGCGTCGCCCGCATCACGGTGCTGCCGCCGGCCACCGCCACCGTGGCGAGCAGCGAGCGCATCGGCTCGGGCAGGCGCGCCGCCTCGGCCTTGATCTTGTTGTGCACGTCGGACGGGGGCGGTGCGCTGCCGCCCTTGACGGCAGTGTCGGCAGCGGTCATGAAAGCATAGAACTCGTTCATCAAGGCGACCGTGGCGTCGATCGGCGCCGGCCCCTTGCCGTCGGGACCGCCGCCCTGCACGAAGCGGCGCAGACCCTCGAAGCGGTCGTCGACGAGACTTTCGATGCGCTGCCCCGGGGCGACGGCGCCCGGTCCGCTCTTGTTGCCGAGCAGCTTGGCGAGCTGCTCACGTGACTGCTGGATCGTGCTGGTGGCCTTGTCCTCGACGCGCTGCACCGCGTCCTTCGACGTCTGGGCAGTCAGCGTCGTTTCCTTGACGATGGCGCGCAGCAGCGGCACCAGCGGATTGTCGGGGGCCGAAAGAATGCGCGCCATCTGCGTCGACTGGGCGACGTCGCCCATCGGCTGCAGGCGGATGTCGGCGATGAAGGCTTCCCAGGTCCGCGCGTAGTCGCCGAGGTAGAGGCGCCGCACGTCGTCGGTGAGGCGGCTCAGCGCGAGCGGGTCGCGCAGCGAGCTGGCCCGGGCCGAGTCGCCGACGCCGAGGACCCAGCCCTCCTCGTCGCTGAGCTGGCGCGTCGTCCGCTCGACCTGGCGCTGAAAGCCCCGGTGGTATCCGTCGTAGGTGTAGAACGGCGCCACGCCGCGGGTGAGCGGAGCGCCGTTGCCGCGCCGGAAGACGAGTGCGGCGCTCGGGCCGGCCGCCTTGGCGATCGTGAACTCGGCGATGTCGGCCGGCACGCCTTCGCGCTTGAGACGGCTGTAGACACGCTGCGGGAAAGACACCGAGGCGAGCCGCGCCCGGGTCTGTGCCAGCAGGTCCTTGTCTTCCGGCAAGGGCGAGACCGTCGGCCCCTGCTGGAGCAGGGCGTCGAGGTGCGCCTCGAGGGCAGCGCGCTGCTCCGAGGTGACTTCGCGGGGCAGATTGACTTCCCAGTCGGCAAGCATGTAGAGCTTGAGCGCGTCGGCGTCGAAGAGCTCGGGCTGGTGCAGCATGACGTAGGTCTTGAGCGCCTCGTACTGCAGCTCGGGGTTGTCGTTGCTCGCCTTCATCTGCTCTTCGACGCGCAGGGCCAGCCGCGGCTGCAGGGCATCGACAAGCATGCGCTGGTACGCGCGCTGCGCCGCCGAGTCGAGCTTCTTGCCCTGGTACAGGCCGAAGCCGAGCGACCAGGGCACGCCGGCACCGTCGGCGATGGCCAGGGCCCGCGTGGCAGCGAGCGCCGGCAGCAGCACGACGACATCGGAAGAGACGCGGTTCGGTGTCGCTTGGACCAGCTTTCGCACATCGTCGACGCGCTGGCCGACGTCGGCGACGTAGGCGCGGTTGCCGACGTAGCTCGTCGCGAATGCCACCAGCGCACCGACGCTGGCGAGCGCGATGAGCGAATAGCCCGCCCACGAGAAGAGGGCCCGCCGCCGCTCCCACTTGAGGTTCGTGCCGGCGAGTTCGGCCTCGCCGAAGATCACCTCGCGCAGCAGGCGCGAGAGAAAGAAGCTCTTGCCCGTGGACTGGTTGGCCGGCAGCAGGCGGCGGTCGAGCCGATAAGTGCGCGCGACGCTGCCGATCATGCGGTCGATCGGCGTGCCCTCCTGCGTGCCGCTGATGAAGTACACGCCGCGCAGCAGCGGGTGCTCTTCGAACTGCGAGCCGGAGAAGACGTTGTCGACGAACTCGCGCAGCACCTGGCGCAGGCCCGCGAACTGCTGCGGGAAGGCGTAGATGCGGGCCCGACGCTGCGGGTCGCGCTCGCTCTGCAGGCGGTCGACGAGGCCGTCGGTCAGGCGCGCCTCGAGCGCTTCGAACTCCTCGCCGAAGCGCGACTTGTCGCTGACCTGCTTGGCGTCGTAGGGGAAGGTGAAGCCCCACGGGTCCTGGCGCGCCGCCTTCGGCACGTCGCCGAGGTAGTCCATGAAGCCGGCGAGCAGATCGGTCTTGGTGACGAGCAGGTAGATCGGGAAGCGGATGCCGAGTTGCTGGTGCAGCTCCTGTATGCGGGCGCGCACCGCGGCGGCCTGCTGGGCGCGTTCGGCCGGCGCCTTGAGGAGCAGGTCGGGCACCGAGACAGTGACCAGCACGCCATTGACGGGCTGGCGCGGCCGGCTCTTCTTGAGCAGGGCGAGGAACGCGTTCCAGGCCTTCTGGTCGCTTGCCTGGTGGCTGTCCTGCGTCGTGTAGCGGCCGGCGGTGTCGATGAGCACGGCCTCGGTGGTGAACCACCAGTCGCAGTCGCGCGTGCCGCCGACGCCGCGCACCGCCTGCTCGCCCATCTTCGCGGCCAGCGGGAACTCGAGGCCGGAGTTGAGCAGCGCCGTCGTCTTGCCCGATCCCGGCGCGCCGATGATCAGGTACCACGGCAACTCGTACAGGTGGCGCGCGCCGAGCCGCGCCGAGAGGCTGGTCAGCGTGCTGCCGCCCTTGGCGCCGAAGCGCGCGTTCTTGAGCGTCTTCAGGGCCGCCTCGAAGCGCTCGTTGATCGTCTTCAGCTCGGCCGCCGACGGGTCGTCGGCGCCTACCGCCGGCGCCGCGGCCGGCCCCTGCATGAGGTTCTTGATGACGGCGCTGTTCCGGCGCCGCGCGGCCCATGCGCGCCACGCTTTGTGCAGCAGGTAGAGCGCTGCCAGAACGACGATGAAGACGATGCGGGAGAAAGCGCTTTCGAGCGGCCGCGCGTCGCCGATGGCAACGAGCGGGCCGACGATCCAGATGACCACCGACAGGGCAATCAAGCCGATGATCGCCAGCGTCCAGCCATTGAAGATCGCGCCCCATAGCTTCTTCACGGCTTGCTCCCGGGCTTGCGGTCGGGCCCGTTGTTAGACGTGGCGTCGGTCTTGCCACTGAGCAGGGTGACTTCGACGCGCCGGTTCAGGCCGCGGTTGGCCGGCGTGTCATTGGCGACCAGCGGTTCGCCGGCGCCGCGCCCTTCGGCGGTGACGCGTGCCGCCGGGATGCCTTGGGCGACGAGGAGGTCGCGGACGGTCCTGGCGCGCTCGTCCGAGAGGTGCCAGTTCGACGGGAAGCGCAGCGTGTGGATCGGCGTGTTGTCGGTGTGGCCGGCGACGACGATGCCGCCCGGCACCTGGGCCAGCGCCGCCGCGACCCGGCGCAGCAGCGCTTCGCGGCCTTGCGACAGGCTGGCGCTACCGGGGTCGAACAGGCTGTCGCCGCGCAGCGTGATGAGGCTGCGGTCGACGTCGTCGCGGACGCCGACGAAGCTGGCGCGGATGTCGTCGGCTAGGTACTGGGCCAGCCTGGGCTTGGCTGCCGGAATGGGTGTCGGCGGCGTCGGCGGGTCCAGGCGAAGGCCCTGAATCTCGCCGTAGGCCGGGTCGGACTGCCCGCTCAATGAAAACGACAGCACGAAGTAGACGCCGAGGACGACGATCGCCGCCACCGCCCCGGTCACCCAAAGCGCCAGCCACGAAAGCAGGGGCCGGCGCTTGAGGGCCTGGCCCTGCCAGTGCTGGGCGAGCGGCACCGCGACGTCGCCGCGTTCCTTTTTCAGGATCTGTGCCAGACGGTCGCGCACCGCCTCGAGCTGCGCCCGGCCGTTCTCGATGACCCGGTAACGGCCCTCGAAGCCGAGACACACCACCGCATAGATCAGCTCGAGCAGGTCGCGGTTGCCGGCCGGGTTCTCGGCCAGCTTGGCCATCAGCTGGAAGACCTTCTCGCCGCCCCAGGTTTCGTTGTGGAACATCGCCAGCAAGCTGTAGCGGCCCCACACGCCGCTGCCGCCCCAGGGTGTGCCGGCGGCGGCCTCGTCGAGCACCGTGCAGAGGATGTAGCGCGCGGCCATCACGCGCTCGGGCGCGATGCCCTGCTGGCGCGCCCGCGTCTCGAAGTCGCGGATGCTTTGCGCCAGCGAATCCTTGAGCTGCGCCGGGTCGGCAAAGCGGGCCGTCGTGCGGATCTGCGGCATCACCGACAGCAGCCGATTGGCAAGGGCGACGAGCGGGTTAAGGCCGCTGTCGATCGCCGTCACCTCGGCCACGACGTCGGCCGCCGGCGCGACTTCGCCAGGATGCAGCGTCGTCGCCATCGATGGAGCGGCGCGGGCGCCCGGCTTGGGCATGACGAAGGTACGCTGATTGTCGAGCGCTGCGAAGGGGTCGTTGCCGGAACCCGGCGGCACGGTGCTCATGATCCTGCGCGGGTGCCTGAGGGCTGCCGTCTACTGGCGAATCGCCCAGAGCTCCAGCTCGAGGGCAGGGAAATCGCCCGCGATGTGCAGGGCGAGATTGCCGTTCTGCTCGAACTGGCGCCACAGATCGCCGCCGCGCTCGAGCTCGAAATAGAAGAAGCCGGCGTGGAACGGCAGCTGTCGCGGCGCCACAGGCAGGGGCTGCAGCACCACGCCCGGAAGCTGCAGGTTGACGAGGTCACGGATGCGGTCGACCGGCCCGACCTTGGTCTGCGCCACGAACACCTGGCGCAGTTGCTCGCGCGGCATCTGCGCGCTCACCGCGAGCACGAAGACGGCGCTGCGCGCCAGCTCTAGGTCCTTGACGATCGCCGTGCGCACGCCGTGCTTGCGATCGACGAGATCGATCTGCACCGCGTTCTGCTCGAGCACGACCGAAAGCATCCTGCGCAGCTCGTCGAACAGCGGCGTGAAGCAGCCGCGCAAATCGTCGTGGCGATAAAGCGGGAATTCCGGCGGCCGGCGCGCCGCGCTCGTGAACGTCGAGAGCTCGCCGGCGAGCTGCAGGCAGTCGGCGAACAGCGTCATCGGGTGGACGCTGGGCGCACTCGCGTGTTGCCGAAAGAGCGGCTCGGCGCGATTCAGCACTTGCAGCATCATGAAGTCGGCCAGCTCGGAGATGCCGTGGCTGAGCTGGCCCATGCGGGCGGCGAGCGCCTGCGAGCGCTGCGCGATGAGGCCCTGCAGCAGCCGGGTTCCGGCGATCAGCGGCTCGCTCGCATCGAGCGTTGTCTGCGGCGGGATGTGGCCGCGGTCGAGCACCACCTGGAGGTCGCTGCGGCGATCGACAATCTGCGCCACGCAGAGCAGGGCGAAGGCATCGGTAACGTCGCGCTGGCGGACGAGCCGCATCTTCAGCCGACCGGTCTGGATGCTTGCGGGCTCGTCGGAAGCGTTGGTGTGATCGCGCACGCTCTCCTCGACGGCGACGACGCGCGCCAGCTCGTCGCTGCCGGCGCCATCGAAGTCGACCTCGGTGACCCCTTCGCGGCCGAGCGGCAAGGCCAGGTAGATCAGCTCGCCGGCGCTGTCTGCAGGCACCTCGAGCGGCTCGGGCGGCATATCGAGTTGCGGGAACGCGAACGGCGTGCCGTCGGGGAAGACCC
>JAYTYH010000680.1:0-1939 GCA_043742485.1 Rhizobacter sp. | reverse complement strand
CCGGCCGCGAAGCTGCGCAGCCCGGCGGTCACGGCCGTGCTCGCCTGCATGCAGCCGGTGGCGATGGTCCAGTAGCCCGACGCAGCGTTGTGCACCGAGTTGTGGAACTTCGTCGGCGACAGCAGGGTCGGCGCGCTGGCCAGCGTGCTGCAGACGTAGTCGACGATACCGAGGTCGCCATGCGCCGACGTGAACACGCTCAACAGATCGGCCGGCGCGAACCCCGACTGCGCGACCGCTTCCGATGCCACTTCGAGCGCAAGCGCCACCGTGTCGGGCGCGCGGCGGCGTTCGGCCGGTGGCAGCAATTCGGGCGCCGGGCGACGTGCAGGCGGATCGGCCGCAGCGCCTTCGCCGCGGAAAGCGAGCCGCGCCGCGCTCCAACCCGGAAGGCTAGGCGCCCACAGGGCAACGCCGTCGATGAACAGCGTGCGCGGCGTCATGTGCCAGCCTCGCCGCGCCCGAACACGAGCACGCAGTTCGTGCCGCCGAAGCCGAAAGAATGGCTCGCGACGAAGCGGACGTCGCCACGGGCTGGCTTCAGGCGCAGCTGCGGCCCGCACATCGGGTCCAGTGTTTCGGTGTTCACCGTACCAGGCATCCAGCCAGTTTCGATCGTCAGCAGGCTGAATACCGCCTCGACGATGCCGGCCGCACCCAGCGTGTGGCCGGTGAAACCCTTGGTCGAGCTCGCGTGCGTGCGCGCATCGAAGCGGCGCGCCACCAGCGCGGCTTCGACTTCGTCGTTCTTCTGGCTCGCCGTGCCGTGCAGGTTGATGCAGTCGATGGCGTGCGTGTCGAGCCCGGCACGCGCCAGCGCGTCGTCGAGCGCGCGCTCGGCACCCAAGCCTTGCGGATGCGGCGTGGACATGTGGTGCGCGTCGCTCGACTCGCCGTAGCCGCGCAGCTGCAAGGCGCCGGGGCCGCGCTCGAGCAGAGCGAAGCCCGCCGCCTCGCCGAGGTTGATGCCGTCGCGCAGTGCATCGAACGGCCGGCAGCGATCCGGCGACACCAGTTGCAACGCATTGAAGCCGAACAGCACGCTGCCGCACAGCGTGTCGGCACCGCCAACCACGGCCGCATCGACCAGGCCCAGGCTCAGCAATCGCTGCGCGACGGCGAACACCTTCGCGCTGGACGAGCACGCGGTCGACACCGTGAGGCACGGTCCGGTCAGGCCCAGCGCATCCTGCACGAAGGCACCGAGCGCATGCGGCGTATGCACCTCGGGCCGGCGCATGGCGATGGGGAATGCGCCGTCGGCGTCGAGCTGCCGATAGGCCTCCTCGGTGGCGCCGATGCTGGACGTGGACGTGCCCGTCACCACCGCGACGCGAGACGCACCGAAGCGCTGACGCGCGTGCAGCGCCGATTCGAGAAAGCCGTCGGCGTTCAGGCCGAGCCAGGCGAGGCGGTGGTTGCGGCAGTCCCAGTGCGCCAGCGCGTCGGGTAGCGGCTCGTCCAGGCCGTCCACCTCGCCGACCCACGTGGCCAGCGGCGCATGGCCGAACGCGTTGCGGCGCAGGCCGCTGCGGTGCTGCTGCACTGCGGCCAGCATCGCCGCCTTGCCGGTGCCCACGGCAGAAGTTGCCGTATAGGCAGTGACACTTACCGGGGCCATGCGCGACGGCACGGCAACTGGGGGCGGGGGCATGGCCGCATTCTAGGAAGGCGGCGTCTGCTCCGTGCTCCGCGCGGCCGGCGCGCTGGCGATACACTGTTCGACCGAATTGACGTATACGTCAATCAAGAATCGAACGGAGACACCGTGGCCACGAAAACCCCCTCGCTCGCGGACTTCCAGTACAGCGGCGCGCCGAAGAACGGCGCCAAGCCTTTCGACCTGAAGCGTTTCGACCCGGCAGCCAAGCCCTTCGCCAGCGGCAACAAGTCGGCCGACAAGGCGGCCACCGAGGCGCTCGCCGCGAAGCTCGACAAG
>JAYTYH010000679.1:0-6392 GCA_043742485.1 Rhizobacter sp. | reverse complement strand
TGCCGACCACGACGCCGGTGCAGTTCCAGCCCGAGCAGCTGCGCCGGTCGATCGAGCGCATGCTGGCGTTCGACCCGGAGTGCATGTACTTGACCCACTACGGCCGCGTCGGCGATGTGCCGCGGCTGGCGGCGCTCCTGCTTTCCCAGCTCGACGCGATGGTCGCGTTCGCGAGGTCGCTGCCATCCGGGCCGCAGCGCCACCAGGCGCTGATGCGCGGCCTCGAAGCCATCCACTTCGCGAGCCTGCGCGACCACGGCGTGACACTGACCGACGCGCGCCTGCGCGAGTTGCTGGCGCTCGACCTCGAGCTGAACGCGCAGGGCATCGCCATCTGGCTCGACCGGACCGCGCCATGACCGACGTACGCTTCGACTTCGCCGGCCGCGTCGTCGTCGTCACGGGCGCGGCGAACGGCATCGGCGCCGCGTGCGCGCGCCTGTTCGCGGCCAGCGGCGCCCGGGTCGCGCTCTGGGACATCGACGAGGCCGCGGCCTCGGCACTGGCCGCGGGCCTCGACGGGCGTGCCTTCGGTTGCGACGTTGCCCGCCACGCCGAGGTCGAGGCCGCGGTGCGCGGCACGATCGCAGCGTTCGGACGCATCGACATCCTGATCAACAACGCCGGTATCTTCCGCGCCGCCGACTTCCTCGACATTACCGAGGACGACTGGGACGCCGTCCTCGACGTCAACCTCAAGGGTGCCTTTCTCGTCGGCCAGGCCGTCGCCCGCGAGATGGCCAGAACGGGCGGCGGCGCCATCGTCAACATGAGCTCGGTCAACGGCGTGACGGCGATCCCGAACATCGCCAGCTACAACGCCAGCAAGGGCGCCATCAACCAGCTGACGCGGGCGATGGCGCTGGCGCTCGCCGATCGAGGCGTTCGCGTCAACGCCGTGGCGCCGGGCACGATCGCCACCGAGCTGGCGCGCAAGGCCGTGCTCGGCAGCGACGAGGCGAAGGCGCGCATCATGAGTCGCACGCCGTTGCGCCGGCTCGGCGAGCCGGAAGAAGTGGCTACCGTGTGCGCCTTCCTGGCCAGCGATGCCGCCAGCTACATGACCGGCGAGATCGTCGTCGTCGATGGTGGCCGCCTCGCGCTCAACTACACGATTCCGCCTGCTCCAGACGTTGGCTGAGGGCGGTTCGCCGGCGTCGTATCTGGCGCGCTCGGGGCTCTTGTCGAGCAGCGCCCTGTATTCCTCGACGAGGTCGTGCAGCGGGCTACGAGCTCCGGGCCGAGCCGTTGGTTGAAGGCGAGCTGGGCCCGCTTCCACTCGCGCCGGGCCAGGGTTCGCTTGGCGCGGCCGGCGTCGGTGGCGCGGGCGTGCCTGGTGGCCGCTGCGATGGCGAAGGCGATCCGCGCCACCGTGCGACCTCGCTTCGCCTGACGCCCCTCGACTACTTGCAAGAATCGACCCCATGATCGAACAGAACGCAGACAGCGCTGCAGAGACCCTGGCCGCCTGGCAGGCACGCGCCGGCGAGCTCGGCGACTACGGCGTCGCCAGCCGCGAACAGCTCGCTGGCAAAACGGGCATGCAGGTCTTCCACGCCATGCTGGCGGGCGAGTTGCCGGCGCCACCGATCGGCCGCACGCTCGACTTCATCCTCGTCGAGGTCGAGTTCGGTCGCGTCGCCTTCCAGGGCCGGCCCGGGCTGGCCCACTACAACCCAATGGGCTCGGTGCACGGCGGCTGGTTCGCGACCCTGCTCGATTCGGCACTCGGCTGCGCCGTCGGCTCGGCCTTGCCCGCGGGCAAGGCCTACACGACGGCCGAGCTGAAGATCAACATCGTCCGCCCGCTGACCGACAAGGTGCCCCTGGTGCGCGCGTCGGCGCAGGTGGTTCACCTCGGCGGCCGCATGGCGACGTCGGAAGGGCGCCTCTCCGGCCCGGACGGCAAGCTGTACGCTCACGGCTCCACTACTTGCTTCGTCTTCGACGCCCTCTGACCCATGAGATTCCTGCACACCATGCTCCGGGTCGGCGACCTGCAGCGCTCGATCGATTTCTACACCCAGGTCATGGGCATGAAGCTGATCCGGCAGAGCGAGAACGCCGCCAACAAGTACTCGCTGGCCTTCCTCGGGTATGCCGCCAATCCGGAGCAGGCCGAGATCGAGCTCACCTACAACCACGGCGTCTCGAGCTACGAAATGGGCACGGCCTACGGTCACATCGCGCTCGGCGTGCCGAACGCCGCGGCTGCCTGCGAGAAGATCCGCGCCGCCGGCGGCAACGTGACGCGCGATGCCGGCCCGGTCAAGGGCGGCACGACGGTCATCGCTTTCGTGACCGACCCCGACGGCTACAAGATCGAGCTGATCGAACGCGCCGACTGAGCCACCACGACCAGACGCCGGCGCGACCGGCGGCTCAGCTTCGAAGTGCCGTCGCCTCGCGCGCCAACTTTTCGATGCGGGACCAATCTTGGGCGCGCAGCGCATCGCCCGGCGTCAGCCACGAGCCGCCGACCACGGCCACGTTGACGAGCGCCAGGTAGTCGCGGGCGTTCGACGCTGCGACGCCGCCGGTCGGGCAGAAGGTGATGTCCGGAAAGGGGCTGGCCAAAGCCTTGAGCAGTGCCGGGCCGCCGGCCGCCGCGGCCGGGAAGAACTTCAGGAAGGCGAAGCCGAACTCGGCCGCCTGCATGACCTCGCTGGCGGTCGCAGCACCCGGCAACAGCACCAGCCCGACGTCGCGGCAGGCAGCTGCGACGCGCTCGGTGCAGCCGGGGCTGACGGCGAAGCGCGCGCCGGCGTCGAGCGCGGCGCGCGCGTCGGCCGCCGTGCGCACTGTGCCGGCACCAACGACGGCGTCGGGTATCGCACGCGCGATCGCCTCGATCGCAGCCAGCGCCACCGGCGTGCGCAGCGTGACCTCGAGCACGCGCACACCGCCGGCGAGCAACGCCCGCGCCATCGGCACGGCGTCCGCCAGGCGGTCGATCACGATCACCGGGATCACCGGCCCGAAGCTCGCAAGCGTCAGGGCATCGACGATCGGCGGAGTGGTCACAGACATGTGCAGGCACCTTCTTCGGCAGAGACGACGTTGCGACGCATACCCGCGAACAGCTCGCGGATGAGGTCGTGGCCGTTGACCGCGACCTGCTCCAGGCTCAACGCAGAAATCTCGTGACGCGCCCATTCGGCAGCGTCGACGAGGGCGTCGAGCGTGCCGGCGACAGCGTCGAGCCGGATGCTGTCGCCGCTCGGCACACGGCCGAGCGGGCCACCGGCCAGCACCTCGGGACTGCCGTGGATTGCCGCCGGCACCTGGCCCGAGGCGCCGCTCATGCGGCCGTCGATAAGAAGGGCGACCCGAAAGCCCTTTTTCTGCAGGGCACCGAGCGGCGGCGTCAGCTTGTGCAGCTCGGGCATGCCGTTGGCGCGCGGCCCCTGGAAGCGAACGACGGCCACGAAGTCGCGGTCGAGCTCGTGGGCGGCGAAGGCGGCGAAGGCGGCGAACATCTCTTCCTGTGCATCGAACACCACCGCGGGCGCTTCGACGATGTGACGGTCGACGGGCACCGACGACACCTTCATCACCGCGCGGCCGAGGTTGCCCTGCAGCAGCTTGAGGCTGCCCTCGTCGCTGAAGGGCGCGCTCGCGGGCCGCAGCACGGCGTCGAACCTGTCGTGCGAGAGCGCGATCGCGGTGCCCATGGCGATCGTGTCGCGCGAGAACAGGCTCGGCTCCTCGCCCGGCCGGCCCTGGGTGACGCCGTCGCACATCGCAGGCACGCCGCCGGCGACCTGCGCGGTGGCGCCGAGCGCATGGGCGGCGCTGCGAATCACGGCAGGAAAGGCCTGGTACGGCCGATGCGCCGAGAGCATGTCGTTGTAGGCCATGACGACACCGATGTTGGGCGCGCGCTCGGCGACGATGCGCAGCTTGTCCCTGGCCGGCATCGCGGCGACGGCATGCGCCACGTTGGCGCAGCCCAGCGCTTCGGGTTCGCGCGGCCGCCCCACCATGGCGTCGATGCGCGTCAGGTAAGCGCTGTGACCAGCGGCGCTGCGCCCGGCGATTCGCACGGTGACGTCGACGACCGCTTGTTTCATGCAGGCGATCGTGCGAGCCAGGCCACGCCGGCGTTCATCCCCGGGGCAGCCCACCACGCCGGGGCGCTCTCAGCGCAGCGACAACTCGACGCGATTGGCGTCGCGCTCGCTCAGCACGCCCGCCGGCATCTCGATGAGCTCGACCTGCAGCGACTCGGCCTTGACGCCGTCGGCCTCGAGGGCGTGGCGCACCGCCGCCGTGCGGCTCTTGGCGAGCTCGGCGTCGCGCGCCTTGTTGGCACCGGTGAGATAGCGCGCCGTGACCCGGACCATGCCGCCGACGCCACGGGCGCCCTCGCTGAATTTGGCGATCTGGTCGTTGGCCTCGGCGGGAACCTTGTCCGATCCGGCCGCGAACATCACTTCATTCGCTGCAGCCGGTGTCGGCGCCGCCCCGGCCTGCGGCGTTGTCCCGACAGGAGCAACGGGGACAGCGGCAGCCGTACCTGAAACGGGGGCTGCCGTGTGGCGGCCGGCAAGCACGATTCCTGCAATGGCGATGACGATGAGCAACACCACCGCGGCGATCATCAGCGTTCGTGAAGAACTGCGCTGGGTGGGCTTGTTGTCGGCCGTGAGCGTCTCGTTTTGATCCATGATGGATTCTAGGTGGCGATGACTGGCTCAACCCCCGCTCCGACCGTTGCGCGCGACCCGAAGCGTCTGCTCGATCACGCCCTGGCGGCTTGGGGCGGCCGCGGTGATCTCTGGGTCTTCGGCTATGCCTCGCTGATCTGGCGCCCGGAGTTCGAGACCGTCGAGGATCGCCCCGCCACCGTCTTCGGCTGGCACCGCGCGCTGTCCATGCGCTCGCGCCTGAACCGCGGCACGCCGGAGTGTCCCGGGTTGGTCTTCGCGCTGGTGCACGGCGGCTCCTGCCGCGGTCGTGCCTACCGCATCGAGGCTTCACGCGTCGAGGCCGAGTTGCCGCGCCTCTGGAACCGGGAAATGCCGAACGGCATTTACGACCCGAAATGGTTGCCCTGCCGAACCCCGCTAGGCGCCGTGCAGGGCCTGGCCTTCACGCTCAGCCGCAACAGCCCGAGCCACACCGGCGACCTGGCCGACGAGCAGATCGTCGACATCCTGCGCGTCGCCGAAGGCCGCTACGGCAGCACGCTGGCCTATCTGGTCGAGACGGCGCGCTGCCTGCGCGACTGCGGCATCCGCGACCGCGACGTCGAACGCCTGGTGGCGCTGGCCCGCTGCCACGCCCTCACCGCCTGAGGTTGGCCGCCGCCGACACCGCGGCGGCTTCTGTCGCGCGCAGATCGCGGCGCACCGCGTCGAGGTCGCCAGGCGTGTCGATGTCGACGAGAACGCCAGCGTCGTCGAGCTCGATGCCAAAGGCCGGATAACGCGCCACCAGGCGGCGAGCACCTTCGTCGCCGGCGAGCACGGCGAGCTCGGAGTAGAGCTCGGCGCCAAAGCCGACCGGGTGACCGCGCCGGCCGTGATGCTGCGCGAATACGATCGAATGCTCGTCGAGGCCGCGCGCCACCGCCTGCAGTGTCGCCGGCTGCACCATGGGCATGTCGCCCGGCAGCACGAGCCAGCCTGACGCATCCGGGCTGGCATTGACGCCGGCCGCGATCGACACGCCCATGCCGGTCGCCCCGGCATCGGCGGCACCGACTTCGCCGAGGACGACGACGTCGCGGGCGGCGACGCTGCTGCGCGCGACGGCGGCGAAGCGCTCGGTGGTGACGACGATGACATGCAGCCGGCTGGCCAGCGCGTTGGCGATCGTCGCCGCCAGCACGCTCGAGTCGCCGAGCGGCTGCGCCAGCTTGTGGGGGCCGGCGCCGAAGCGCGAACCTCGGCCCGCTGCCAGAACGATCACGGTCCGCGGAGATGTCATGGCTCGAGGATGGGAGAGCTGTGCACGATGAGGAAGTGGGAGGTCTACTTAAGGCCTTCCCCTTAGCGCAGCGCGCAACACGCACGACCGCGACGCATGGGCTGCGCCGACGGCAATCCGCGCGCCACAGGTTGGCCGAGCCGTTCCTATACTCGGCCCATGGACGATATTGCCGCGCTACGCAAGAGCTACGAGCTCGCCGAACTGGATGAATCCGCGTCGACCGCAGAGCCGATGCAGCAGTTCGAGAACTGGCTCGGCCAGGCCCTCGCCGCCAGGCTCGCCGAGCCGAACGCGATGACGCTTGCCACCGTCGGCGCCGACGGCAGGCCGTCGACCCGCGTGGTGCTGATCAAGGGCTTCGATGCGCGCGGCATCGTCTGGTACACCAACTACGAGAGCCGCAAGGGACAGGAGCTCGACGTGCATCCTTTCGCGGCACTGCAGTTCCACTGGGT
>JAYTYH010000678.1:0-4615 GCA_043742485.1 Rhizobacter sp. | reverse complement strand
GCCGACGCTGATCTGCTGCGGCGTGAAGTCGAGTCCGTTCTCGCGCCTGAACTTCTCGACGATGGCGCGCTTGAGCTCGGGTGTGCCGTCGACGACGGTGTAGCGCGTCTGCCCCTCCCTCATCGCCCGACAGGCCGCCTCGACGATGTGCGGCGGTGTGTCGAAGTCAGGCTCCCCGGCGGTCAGCCCGACGATGTCCCTGCCCTCGGCGCGCAGCGTCTTGACGCGAGCCGTGGCCATTGAGCTCGGCGAAGGCTTGATGCGCTGCATGCGCGCGGCGATGAAGTCCATGGTGTCGTGGGCCGTTCTTCGTTGTCGTGGGTGGGCAGCCGCGCTCAGGCGATGACGCCTTGGGCGCGCAGATAGGTGTCGATCCAGCCGCGTGCGTCTCGTCCTGCCGCGATCGCAGCCTTGCGCTCGCCTTCGCGCTCCGCCTGTCGGCGGGCGCCCTGCAATACGAGGTCGAGCTGGTCGACGGGCACGGCAATGACGCCGTCTTCGTCGCCCACGACGAGGTCGCCGGCACGTACCGACATGCTGCCCACCGTGACGGCGATGTTGATCTCCCCGGGACCGACCTTGGACGGGCCGCGCAGCGTGTGACCGCGGGCCCAGCATGGGAAGTCGTGGGCGACAAAGGCGGCGAGGTCTCGGATGGCCCCGTCGATGACGAAGCCGACGACACCGCGCGCCTGCGCGTGCAGGAGCATCAACTCGCCGACCACCGCCTGCGTGACGTCGCCGCTGCCTTCAACGACGACGACGTCGCCTGGCTCGGCCATGTCCAGCGCTTTGTGGATCATGAGGTTGTCGCCGGCTCGCGTCTTCACGGTGACGGCCCGGCCGACCATCTTGCGTTCACGGTGATAGCGATGGAGACCGACCGTGCCGGTGAGCCGGCTCATGGCGTCGCCGATGTGCGGCGTCACCATCTCCGCGTAGGCGGCGACGATTCCTACCGGCAGCGGCGCAGGCATCGGCAGCACCCGGAATCCGGGCGGGGGCACGTGGCTCATCGAACAGCTCCTCGGTCAGGCGGCGAATCCGCCGTGGGTCTTGAGATACGGCACAAGGCCGCCCGCTTCGAGCATCGACTGCATGAAGGGCGGCAAGGGGTCGCAGGCGATCACGCGTTGGCCGCAGCGCAACGTCAAGGCGCCATCGCCGCCACCGCCTTCGGCCAGCTCGATCGCGTCGCCCTCTTCGATGCTCCGAGTGTCCGCGCAGATCGCGAGCAAGCCGTTGTTCAGCGCGTTGCGCAGATAGGTGCGCGAGAAGCTCGCGGCCACCACGGCGCGAATGCCGGCCCCGAGCAGCACGGTGACGGCGACCTCCATCGCCGAGCCGCAGCCGAAGTTGCTTCCTGCGACGAGGATGTCGCCCGGCCGCACCGTCGCTGCGAAGCCGGCGTCGACGTCTTCGAACAGGTAGGCGCGGAGCACGCCCGGATCGATGGTTTCGCGCTTGCGGCGCGAAGCGATGATGTTGTCGGTATTGACGTCGTCGCCGAATCGGCGGGCCCGACCGACCAGGGGAAGCAGGCCGCTCATCGCCCGCCGCCGAGCCGGCCGGTCACCGCGGCGCGCGCGCATTCGGCGGGCGAAGCCAGAAAGATCTGCGCTTCCGAATTGCCCATGCGGCCCTTGAAGTTGCGGTTCGCGGTGGACGCGACCCGCGCCTGCCCGGCTGGCCCGCCACCGCAGGTTCCGCAGCAGGCACCGCAACCTGGCGCCCGGATCTCGGCACCGAAGGCGGCGAACTCGGCCAGCATGCCGTTCGCCTCGAGCTCGGCTCGCACCGGCTCGGAGGCCGGCGTGACGACGAGGCGTACACCGGGGGCGAGGCCGCCCCCCCTGCGCAGTACGGCCAGAGCCTCGCGATAGTCCTTGACCCGGCCGCCGGTACAGGTGCCGAGGTAGACCATGTCGATCGTCGTGCGCGGGGCATCGGCGAGCGCCATTACGCTGTCGACCCGGTGCGGCAAGGCGACCATGGGCTCGACCGCGGCAAGATCGATCGCGATGATTTCGCGATAGACGGCGCTGGCGTCGGCCGCGACGGCCGTCATTCGCTGCGCAGCGTCGGCGCCGACGCTCGCTTCAAGGTAGGCGCGCGTCAGTTCATCGCACGGGAAGAGGCCAGCCTTCGCGCCCGCCTCGACAGCCATGTTGGCCAGCACGATCCGGTCGTCGATGTCGAGTGCGGCCACGCCCGGCCCGCCGAACTCGAGCGCGCAGTAGGCCGCGCCATCGGCGCGCAACCTGCCGATGAGTGCGAGGGCCAGGTCTTTGGCCGCCACACCTTCTCGCAGCCGCCCCGACAGCAGCACGGCGATCGTGGCGGGCACCTTCAGCCACAACCGGCCGCAATACATCAGGCCGGCGAGATCGGACGAACCGATGCCGGTGGCGAAGGCGTTCATCGCCCCGTAGGAGACGGCATGCGAGTCCGCGCCGACGACCAGTTGCCCCGGCTGGGCACCGCCGGTTTCGAGCAGACGCTGATGCCCGATCCCCTGATTCATCTCGAAGACGGCGATGCCGTGCTCACCCGCATAGCGGCGGGCGCGATCCTGCAGCGCCAGCGCTTTGGCGCCGGAGCTCGTGTCGTAGTGGTCGAACGCGAACACAAGCCGGCTCGCGTCGTGCGGTGCGCCGGCTGCACCGCCATGCAGCTGCTCCAGATAGTCGAGCGCCATCGGCACGGAGCCGTCGGTGCCGAGGGCCAAGTCGGGCCGGCAAACGACCAGATCCCCGGCGCGAACCTCGCGCGCGGCGGCGCGCGAAAGGAGCTTTTCTGCCAGAGTCTGTGGGTTCACCGTGCCAGTATCGGGCTCACGGCCGCTCGACGAAAAGCGATTTAATTTCTGCGACTCACGTGAGCTTTTTTCATGTCGAGGTGCGGCGGCGCGGCATCCTGGGCTTGTCGAAGTTGCAAAGCCGCTCGGCAAGGCGGGCGACCTCTGACACCGTCGGCGGCGCGTCCTCGAGGTGGACCGCGTGATAACGCGTTTCGGGCGGGCGGGGGCCGCGAACCTTCAGTGTCTTCAGCAAGCCGCGGGTGACGAGATCGGAAAAATAGTCAGTCGGCAGGTAGCTGACACCGAATCCGGCCATCGTCAGCGCCGAGAGTGCGACCAGGCTGTTGCCCGCGTAAACGCGACGGATGGCCAGGCCCTGGTCGCGAAACCACTGGTCGTAGGCGACATCGACGCCCGAGCGCCCGGCCTGCATGAGGATCGGCTGCGTGGCGATATCGGCCAGCGTCAGGCTGTTGCGTTCGGGCAGGAGGCTCGGTGCACACATCCAGGCGAGTTGCAGCGCGCGCAGCGGCAGCGCCACGAAACCGCTCCGCGCGAATACGGGCGGCACGACGACGAGATCGAGCTGGCCACGGGCCAGCTTGTCGCACAGGTTTAGGCTCAGATCGATCTCGGGCTCGAGCGACATCGCCGGATAGTCGGCGCGCACCGCCTGGACCAGACGCGGCAACCAGGTTAGCGCCGTCAACTCCGTGACGCCGAGGCGAAAGTGCCGCATGGCCGCGGGGGCACGCCGCGCCGAGTTGAGCAGGCCGTCGCGCAGGCCGAGCATTTGTTCGGCCCCTTCGACGAGCTGGTCGCCGCGCGCGGTGAGTCGTGGCAGGCGTCGGCTGCGATCGAACAAGGGCTCGCCGACCGCGCGCTCCAGCTCGCTGACGCGCTTGGAAATGGCCGACTGGCTGGTGTGCAGCCGACTCGCCGCGTCGGCGAAGGACTTGAGCTTCGCGCACCAGTACAACGCTTCGAGCTGCTTCAGCGTGATCATGTCGGCAGATCAACGTGCGGTCGGAGACTCAGTAGCGGTTGCGCGTTGCGAACAAGGCGATGCGCATCGCCGCATACGCCAGCCACGACAGCGTGCGGACCGTGATCGGGCGGCGATGGTGGCTCGTCGGCTCGACACGCTGGCCGGCCGTGCCCACGGCGTCGAGCAGGTAGCCACGCAACTCGGCGGCGAAGACGTCGTCGCGCACGAAGACGTTGGCCTCGCGCGCCAGCAGCAGGCTGAGTGGGTCGAGATTCGACGAGCCGACGGTCGAGAGCGCGCCCTCCGTGCTGTCGAACACCGCAACCTTGGCGTGCAGGAAGCTCGGCGCATATTCGATGATCTCGATGCCGGCGTCGAGCATCGTGCCGTACATCGCGCGGCTGGTGTGGTGCTGCATGAAGTACTCGTAGCGGCCCTGCAGAAGCAGCGTGATGCGTACGCCGCGCCGGGCCGCCTTGAGCAGTGCGCGCTGCAGCGCCACACCGGGCACGAAGTAGGCGTTGGCGATGATGATCTCGTTCTTTGCCTGGGCGATGGCGAAGCGATAGAAGTGTTCGATACGCTTGCGAAAGCGCAGGTTGTCGCGCAGCACCAGGCCGGCCAGCTGACCGGCCTCGGCCGGGCCGGCGGCGGGCCTGAGGTCGCCGGGTTTCATGTCGGCGTCGTCCATGTCGGTGCCAGCGCGTGCGGCCTTGCGTACGGCCTCGACGGCGCCGGCGAAGTCGAAGTTGCGGGCGTCGCGCGAGACCTGCATGCGCAGCCACAGCCGCGTCATGGTCTCGTGGGCGTCGCTCACCAGCGGCCCG
>JAYTYH010000677.1:0-12223 GCA_043742485.1 Rhizobacter sp. | reverse complement strand
CCTGTAACCGCGGTGCGACGCGGCGACGGCCCGGCCGCGGCCGCCCGCGATCCAGGCCACGAATATCTTGCCGGCTGGATGGTTGACCCGAAAAGAGCGCATCGCGTGCACCGCTTCGGTGAGGGCCGGATCGCCGTCGACGACGATGCCGAGCGGCTCGCCGCCCAGGGCGGCCCAGGCGCCGCGCTCGACCAGCGCGTAGGCGCCACGGGTGCGGACCTGGCCGATGAAGGAGCGGCCGGGTTCGGCGGCCGCGTACCACGGCGGCTCTGGCGCGATGCGGGCCGCGCGCCAGAGCGCCTGCTCGATGACATGGACGCCCGATCCGTCGGCCGGAGAAAGAAAGGCGAGGCTGGCGGGATCGGCCAGTGCTCGGTCGCGCAGGGCCGTCAGCAAGCCGACGCCGCTGTGGCTGGCGGGCGCCGCCTTGCCGCGAACCCGCGTCATCGGGCCGACGAGCACGAATTCGCCCGTGGCGATCGGCTGGCGATCGTGGACGAGGCCTTGGCGGTCGAGCTCGGCTTCGGCGTCGGGCGCGTTGGTGAGCGCGGCGTCGACCTCGCCGTTCTGGATCGCTTCCAGGATGGCGAGGGCCGGGCCCGCGACCAGCTTGACGGCGATGCCCGTGTCGGCGGCGAAGGCGCGCCTCAGGTTCGCAGCCAGGCCGGACTCGACCAGCGAGCGGTCGACGCCGACGCGCAACGGGCCGGCGGCGGTGCCGGGCGCGGCGGCGGCGGCCGGAATCGCCGTGCCGGTGGCGAGCGATGCCGCGGCGGCGAAGAACAGGCGGCGGCGCAGCATCGGCTGATTATTGCGGGCGGCTGTCGCATGGTTGAGCGGTCGGGAGACGAAATTGCCCGGGACTACACTTCGCGCCCACCTTCAAAAACCAGGCTGCACAGCAGGCCGGAACCGACTGGATCGACCGATGAATCGCCCCCTTGCCAGCGCCGCTGTCGCGCCCCGAAGCTCGCCTCCCACCCGCCACCGAAAGCTCACCGACTGGGTCGCCGAAATGGCGGCGCTGACCGGTGCCCGCGATGTCTATTGGTGCGACGGCAGCCAGGCCGAGTACGACGAACTCTGCGCCCGTCTCGTCACGGCCGGCACGTTCTGGAAGCTGAACCCGGAGTTGCGGCCGCGCAGCTTCCTGGCGCGCAGCAGCCCGAGCGACGTCGCCCGCGTCGAGGACCGCACCTTCATCTGTTCGGAGCGCGAAGCAGACGCCGGCCCCACCAACAACTGGAAGGCGCCGGCCGAGATGCGGGCGCTGCTGCAGAACGGCCTGGCCGACGGTACGTCGCCGCTCTTTCGGGGCTGCATGCGCGGCCGCACGATGTACGTGGTGCCGTTCTCGATGGGCCCGCTCGGCTCCGACATCGCCCACATCGGCGTCGAGTTGACCGACAGCCCCTACGTCGCCGTCAGCATGAAGATCATGACGCGCATGGGCGCGAAGGTGCTCGCCGTTCTGGGCGACGACGGCCACTTCGTGCCCTGTATGCACACCGTCGGCGCGCCGCTCGAGCCGGGCCAGAAGGACACCTCGTGGCCGTGCAATCCGGTCAAGTACATCGTCCACTACCCGGAGACGCAGGAGATCTGGAGCTACGGCTCCGGCTACGGCGGCAACGCCCTGCTCGGCAAGAAGTGCTTCGCCCTGCGCATCGCCTCGGTCATGGGCCGTGCCGCTGCCGACAAGGCGGCCGGCAAGCCGGGCTGGCTCGCCGAGCACATGCTCATCCTCGGCGTCACCTCGCCGGAAGGCAGGAAGCATCACGTCGCCGCCGCCTTCCCGAGCGCCTGCGGCAAGACCAACTTCGCAATGCTGATCCCGCCGCCGGCCCTTGCCGGCTGGAAGGTGACGACGATCGGCGACGACATCGCCTGGATCAAGCCCGGCGCCGACGGCCGGCTCTACGCCATCAACCCCGAGGCCGGCTACTTCGGCGTTGCCCCCGGCACCAACGAGAAGACGAATCCGAACTGCATGGCCTCGATCGGTCACGACGCCATCTTCACCAACGTCGCCCTGACCGACGACGGCGACGTCTGGTGGGAAGGCATGACGGAGGTGCCGCCGGCGCACCTGATCGACTGGCAGGGCCAGGACTGGACGCCCGCGATCGCCGGCGCGACAGGCGCCAAGGCGGCGCATCCGAACGCCCGCTTTACGGTCGCGGCGACCAACAACCCGGCTCTCGACGAAGCCTGGGACTCGCCGGCCGGCGTGCCGATCGACGCCTTCATCTTCGGCGGTCGTCGTTCGACCACCGTGCCCCTGGTGGCCGAGGCACGCGACTGGACCGAGGGCGTCTACATGGCCGCGACCATGGGCTCCGAAACCACTGCCGCCGCCGCCGGCGCTCAGGGCGTCGTGCGTCGCGATCCGTTCGCCATGTTGCCGTTCATCGGCTACAACATGAGTGAGTACTTCCGTCACTGGCTCGATCTCGGTTCGTTGCTGCAAGCATCGGGGGCCAAACCGCCGAAGATCTTCTGTGTCAACTGGTTCCGGAAGGGTCTCGACAGCAAGTTCGTCTGGCCCGGCTACGGCGAGAACATGCGCGTTCTGAGCTGGATCGTCGAGCGTGTCGAAGGCCGTGGCGAGGGTGAGCTGAACGCTTTCGGCCTGACGCCGCGCTACCGCGACCTCGACTGGTCAGGACTGGATTTCGACTCGGCCCGCTACGACCAGGTCAGTGGCATCGACGCCGGCGCCTGGGCCGGTGAGCTGGCTCTGCACGACGAGCTGTTCCGCCAGCTCGCCCGAGGCCTGCCGCCCGAGCTGCTGGAAGTCCGGCAGCGGCTGGCCGCCCGACTCGCGGCCTGAGCCGCGCCCACGCCATGAGCTTCCAGTCGTCGGCGCCGCCGTCGCGGCCGCCGCTCGCTGCCGCTGCGCAAGACCTCAGCGACGCCGAGTTCGCCGAGCTCGACGACCTGCTCGCCGCCATCCCGGAGCCGCTCGAGCCGCTCGACGCAGTCATGCTCGACGGCTTTCTGTGTGGCGTCATCGTGCAGCCCAGCCTGATCGATGCCGACGCCTGGCTGCCTTTCGTGTTCGACGCCGGCGGCCACCGCTGGGGCGAGGCCGAACCGGAGCCCGAGCAGTTGCGGGCGCGGGCCCTGGTGCTGCGTCGCTACGCTGCGCTCAACCGGTCGATCGCCGAGTTCGGCGGCTTCGATCCGTTCGTGCTCGAGCCGATGTCGGCCGAGGCCGGAGTCGACGCCGCGGACGCGAACGGAGCCGGCCCGGCCGACGCCGCGCCCATCGTCACCGACCGCGTCGCGGCCGCGCCCACCGACCCGATCGCCGACGCGATGCTGCCTTGGGTCGCTGGCTTCGAGCAGGCCTTGCACGCCTTTCCCGAACTCGCCGACATGGACGAGCCGGCCGTCGCGACGACGCTGGCGCGGTTGTTCCGCTTCCTGCCCGAGACCGGCGAAGACGGCCGCGCCATCGCGGAAGTACTGGCGAGCGAGCGCCCGCTCGCATCGATCGACGAGGCCATCGCCGAGGTCGTCGGTTGCGTCGCCGAGCTCTACGACCTGACCGAGCCACTGCGCTACAAGGTCGAGCCGGTTCGTCGCGACACGCCCAAGGTGGGCCGCAACGACCCTTGCCCGTGCGGCAGCGGTCGCAAGTTCAAGCAGTGCCACGGCGCCGCCGGCGCCTGATGCGCCTGCAGCTGCTTTCCGACCTTCATCTCGAGACCGAAAACTTCGAGCCGCAGCCGGCGCCCGGCGCCGAGTTGCTGGTGATCGCCGGCGACATCGACAGCCGCTGGGCCGGCCTCGAGCGCTTTCGTGGCTGGCCGCAGCCGGCGGTCTTCGTGGCCGGTAACCACGAGTACGACGGCCGCGACATCGACGCCGCACTGCCGGAGCTGCGCGCCCGTTGCGCCGATCTCGGCATCACGATGCTCGAACGCGAAAGCCTCGTCGTCGTCGATTCTGCGGGCACGCGCGTCCGCATCCTCGGCACCACGCGCTGGTCCGACTTCGACCTGTTCGGCGCCGCCGACCGCGCCAAGGCGATGCGCGCCGGCAGCTACTTCATGAAGCTGATGCAGGCCACGCGCGCCGGCCGGCCTTTCGACGCCGACGCCGTGCGCGTCGAAGCGCTCGCGTGCCGGTCCTGGCTCGAGCGCGAGCTCAAGCGCCCGCGTGACGGTTGGGACCGCACCGTCGTAGTCACCCATTTCGCGCCGAGCGCAAAAAGCGCCGATCCGCGCTACGGCGTGCGCAGCGGCACCGCGAGCTTCTGCAACGACGACGACGCTCTCATTCCGTTCGCCGATCTCTGGCTGCACGGCCACCTCCACTGCGCCCACGACTACCGGGTGGCGCACGGCGGCGGGGTGACCCGTGTGGTGTGCAACGCGCGCGGCCACGAGCGGCGTGGCGAGGCCGAAGCGCACCGGCCGCTGCTCGTCCTCGAAGTCTGAACGGCGGCCACAGCCGCGGCAACGAAACTCGGCGGCGGATCAGGAGCCCGGGCTCAGAGCGCCGAGCGACGATCCAGGCGGTGCTGCATGCGGTTCACGGGGGCGGCACTTTGACGTGCTGCAATGTCGGCCGCTGACTCGGGCTGCAGCGTCGTGATGGCGTCGAGCCCGAAGGCGGTGCCCATGTCGGCGAAGTCGACCGTGCGCCGGCCGGACCGGTGCGACGGGGCGAAGAGCAGTCGGCGGGCGCGGGCGAACAGGTTCATGGGTGTCTCCGAAGCGGGGCTTCGCGAAGACAGTATCGAGGTCGCCGAACGGGCGCGCATCCCCGAAACGAGTGGTGCGGCGGTCGCATTTGGCACCGCTGTCGCCGCGGCGCCACAGGCCACCGCGCGGCGGGCCGACGTTCAGTTCGCCAAGTACTTGTTGCCGGCAGACTTGTAGCGGCCGACCGCGCGCTTGAGCTCGGTCTGCTCCTTGCACGGCAGGAAGCAGGCCTTGTCGAGCGCGGCCAGGCGCTGCTCGGCCATCGGCAGGTTGCCGGTCATGAGGTAGAGCTCGCCCGAATACTCGAGCGCGCCGCGGTGCTTGGGGTCGATCTGCAAGGCGTCGTTGTAGAAGCGCTCGGCGCTCTGGTAGTTGGCTGGGTCGGCCTTGCGCAGGCTGTAGCCCATGAGGTTGTTCCAGTCGGCGCTGCTCTTGTCGTCGACCCTCGTCAGCTCGGCGGCGGCGCCGGACCAGTTCTTCTGCGCCAGCAGCGCCCGCGCGCCGGCCAGCTTGTCGACGGCCTTCGGCTCGGGCGCGGTATCGGCGGCCGACGCGCAGCCCGTGGCCACGGCGAACAGAAGCGCTGCGACGACGCCTTGCAGGGTGACGGGGGATTTCATCGGTTGGCTCCAGGGCATCGGCACGACGGGACCGGGAAGCATAGCCCGCGGTCCTGGCGCGCCATCGAGGCCTCTAGAATCGCGCCCCCTTCTTTCAGCCCGGTAGCCCACGTCCGACCATGCCCGCCGCGACTTTCTGCGCGATCGATTTCGGCACCTCCAACTCGGCCATCGCGGTGCCCGTCGACGGCGCCATGCGCCTGGTCGACCTCGAGCCGGGCCAGCGGACGATGCCGACGGCGGTCTTCTACGTTGCCGACACCCCGGTGCACGAAGCGCCGCGCTGCGAGTTCGGCCGTGCCGCGATCGCCGCCTACGTCGACGGCATCGAAGGCCGCCTGATGCGCTCGATGAAGAGCATTCTCGGCAGCACGCTGGTCGAGCAGACGACAGACGTCGGCGGCGGCCGCGGCGTGCGCTATCTCGACGTTGTCGCGACCTACCTCGCGCATCTCAAGCGTTGCGCCGAGACCGCGGCCGGCGGACCGATCACGCGCGCCGTCATCGGCCGACCGGTCTTCTTCGTTGACGACGATGCCGAGCGCGACCGCGCCGCCGAGGCGGCGCTGCGCACGGCGGCCGGCCGTGCCGGCTTTCGCGACATCGAGTTCCAGTACGAGCCGATCGCGGCGGCGTTCGACTACGAGCAGGGCACGACCTGCGACGAGAACGTGCTCGTCGCCGACATCGGCGGCGGCACCTCCGACTTCTCGCTCGTGCGCGTCGGCCCTGGCCGTGCCGGCCGCGTCGACCGCAAGGCCGACATCCTCGCCAATCACGGTGTCCATATTGCCGGCACCGACTTCGACCGCCGCCTCGAGCTGGCCGCGATCATGCCGCTGCTCGGCTACGGCGCTCTCGGCCCCGGCGAGTTCGGCCGGGCCCGCAGCGCCGCCGCGCGCGAGGTGCCGAGCGCGGTGTATTTCGACCTCGCCACCTGGCACCTGATCAACACCGTCTACAGCCCGCAACGCACGGCCGAGCTGCGCGCCATGCGTTCGTTCTACGCCGACCCGGCGCATCACCGCCGCCTCATGACGGTGGTCACCGAGCGGCTCGGCCACGAGCTGGTGGCGCGCGCCGAAGGCGCCAAGATCGCCGTCGCCGACGGCGGTCGCACGCGCATCGATCTCGGCCACGTCGAGTCGGGCCTCGGCGCCGGGCTCGACGCCGCCGAGGCCGCCTTCGCACTCGACGCCGACCTCGACCGCATCGTCGCCGCCGCGTCGGAAACGCTGGCGCAGGCCAGCCTCGCGGCAAGCGACGTCGACGCCCTCTATTTCACCGGCGGCTCGACCGGGCTGGCGCGGCTTGCCGATCGCTTGCAGCAGGCGTTTCCGGCAGCGCGTGCCGTGCGCGGCGACCGCTTTGCGAGCGTCGCCAACGGCCTGGCGCTGCACGCTCAGCGTCACTTCGTGGCCGGGCGCTGAAAGCGGCCGCGCTCCGGGCGCCGCCAGCCGCCGACCCGGTCAGCCGGCGAGCACGGCAGCGATCGCCACCGCGGCCGCCTCGACGTTGCCCGAGTTGAGCCCGGCCACGCAGATCCGGCCCGAGCGCAGGATGTAGACGGCGAACTCCTCGCGCAGCCGGTCGACCTGCGCCGGCGACAGGCCGGTGTAGCTGAACATGCCGTCCTGGCTCAGGAAGTAGCTGAAGTCGCGGCCCGGCACCTTGGCCGCGAGCACGTCGTGGAGCACCTTCCGCATCGCCTGGATGCGCGTTCGCATGGCCCCGAGCTCGGCCTCCCACATCGTCCGTAGCTCGGCCTGGCCGAGCACCGCGGCGACGATCTGGCCGCCGTGGATCGGCGGGCTCGAGTAGTTGCGGCGGACCGTGAACTTGAGCTGGCCGAGGACATTGACGGCCTCGGCCGCATCGGCGCACACGACGCTGAGCGCGCCGCAGCGTTCGCCGTAGAGGCTCATGCTCTTCGAGAACGAGTTGGCCACGAAGAAGCGCATCGGCCGGCCATCGGCACCGCACGCGGCGGCCAGGGCGCGCACGGCGTAGGCGTCTTCTTCGATGCCGTCGCCGAAGCCCTGGTAGGCGAGGTCGAGGTAGGGCACCAGCTCACCGGCGGCGAGCAGCGGCACCAGTTCGTCCCACTGCGCGCGTGTGAGGTCGACGCCGGTCGGGTTGTGGCAGCAGGCGTGCAGCAGCACGACGCTCTTCGGCGGCAGGCAGCGCAGCGTCTCGCACATCGCCGCGAAGGCGAGGCCGCCGGTGGCGCCGTTGTAGTACGGATAGCTGTGCACGGCGATGCCCGCGCCCTCGAACATCGCGCGGTGGTTTTCCCAGCTCGGGTCGCTGACCCAAACGCCGCTGCCGGGCAACCAGCGGGCGATGAAGTCGGCGCCGACCTTGAGGCCACCGCTGGAGCCGACCGACTGGATCGTCGCGACCCGGCCGGCGGCGAGCGCTTCGTGGCCGGGGCCGAACAGCAGCGCCTGCACCTCGGTGCGGAAATTGGCCGCGCCTTCGATCGGCAGGTACGGCTTGGGCGCATCGCGGGCACACACCGCGCGCTCGGCGCGGCGCACCGATTCGAGCACCGGGAGGCGACCGGCGTCGTCGAAGTAGATGCCGATCGAAAGGTTGATCTTGTTGGGGCGCGGATCCTTCTGGAAGTCGTCGTTGAGGCTCAGGATCGGATCGCCGGCGAACGGCTCGACGTGGCTGAACATGGTCTGATCAGCCGGGTCGGGCCGCCAGGGCCGCTTCGATGTCGGCCTTGAGCGACTCGGGCTTGTCGGTCGGCGCATAGCGTTTGACTACCCGGCCGTCCTTGCCGATCAGGAACTTGGTGAAGTTCCACTTGATGGCCTTGGTGCCGAGGATGCCCGGCGCTTCGGCGGTGAGCCACTTCCACAGCGGGTGCGCCTTCTCGCCGTTGACGTCGACCTTGGCCATCATCGGAAAGCTGACGCCGTAGTTCGCTTCGCAGAAGGCGCCGATCTCTTCGTTCGAGCCCGGGTCCTGGCCACCAAACTGGTTGCTCGGAAAGCCGATCACGACGAAGCCGCGGTCGGCATACGCCTTCCACAACTCTTCGAGGCCGGCGAACTGCGGCGTGAAGCCGCACTTGCTGGCGGTGTTGACGACGAGCATCACCTTGCCGCGCTGCGATGCCAGCGACGCGCTGCGGCCCTCGATCGACGCAGCCTCGAAGTCGTAGACGCTGTGTGCTGCAGTGGCCATGAAGAGTCCGTGGAAGAGGTAGAAAACCGATGGTAGCCGGCGCGGGACGGGCAAGCTCAGTGCGGCGCAGGAGAGGCCGGCTGCAGCGCCGCGAGCAGCGCCGCCGCGACGATGAGGGCGCCACCCAGCGCCAGCCGCGGCGTCATCGTGCCGCTGCCGAGCGCGATCGCCGAGGCCGAGGCGAACACCACCTCGGTGAGCATGACGACAGCAGTGCGGTTGGCCGGCAGCCGCGCCGCGCCGTACTGCAACGCCAGGTTACTGGCCAGGAACAGCACCGTCAGCACCGCCGTCAACGGCAGCCAGTCGAGCGCTGCGGTCGCGTCGGGCCAGGCCACCTCGCCACGGGCGCCGAGGCCGGCGGCAAGTACGGCCGCCACGACGGCACCGCCGAGAAACATCGCCAGGGCGCGGCCTTCTTCGGGTCGCGCGGCCTCGCGCCTGAGCATGACGTTGTTGAAGGCGAACGCGAAGCCGCCGGCGACGCCCAGCCAGTCGGCCAGCGAGCGCGGCAGCGGCAGCGCCTCGACCCAGCTCGCGTGCGCGGCCGCGCCGACCGGTGCCGCCGGCCAGAGCACCACCGCGGCACCGGCGACGCCGAGCGCGATGCGCACCAGCGCGGGCGCCGTCAGCCGTTCACCGAGGACGGCGCGCGCCAGCAGCACCGTCCAGAGCGGCATCAGATAGAACAGGAGGACGACGCGGACAACGTCGCCGATCACCACCGCCCAGTTGAAGCTCGCGTTGGTGATGCCGGCGGCGAGCACCAGGACCCAGAGCGCTGGCGTCCTCAGCACCTGACCGAAGGCGCGCGGCCGGGCGATCACGATCACCGCCGAAGCGACCGTGAAGACGAGCGCGGTGGCCCAGAGCGGGTGCAGACCGGCGGCCTGCAGGTGGCGGAACGGCCACCAGGACGTGCCCCAGACGAAGGCATTGCTGATCAGCGCCAGGGCCGGCCAGGCGTTGGCCTGCGGCGGCGACGCAGGAGTCGTCGTCAACGCGTCAATGCTTGTCGAGCCGGGCGATCGTCAGCAGGTGCGCGATCTGGTCCGGATAGCGCAGGCAGTTGTTGGCGTGCCAGCGTCGGATCAGCCACATCGTCACCGCGACGAGCACGCCGAACACCGAGATCGTGGTGAACGCCGACAGGCCGAAGCGGGTCATGCCGGTGTAGAAGGCGCCGAGGCCGAGGATGCAGGCCTGCTCGTTGAAGTTTTGTACCGCGATCGAGCGGCCAGCGCCCATCAGGTTGGCGCCGCGGTGCTGCAGCAGTGCATTCATCGGCACCACCAGGTAGCCGCCGACGGCGCCGAGCAGGATCAGGAACGGGGCGGCCAGCCACGCGTTGGTGATGCCGTTGAGGCCGATCACGAGCACGCCCATGGCGATGCCCATCGGGATCACCTTGGTGGCCGAGTCGAGCCGCGTCCGCATCGACGCCGCGATGGCGCCGGCAGCCGTACCGATGGCGACGACGCCGACCAGCGACGACGCCTGCGTCGTCGTGTAGCCGAGCGCGACGGCGGCCCAGGCGAAGACGATGACGCGCAGGTTGCCGGAGACGCCCCAGAACAGCGTCGTCGTGGCCAGCGAGATCTGGCCGAGCTTGTCGTTCCAGAGGCGGGCGTTGCAGTTCGAGAAGTCGCGCACCAGCATCGCCAGGCCGTGCGCGATCGGCTGCAGCGGCGCGTCGGTGCGCGGGATGCGCAGGTTGAAGCCGGCGGCGATGACGTAGAGCACGACGATCACCGCGATGGCGGCCTCGGGCGCGGTGCTGATGCCGGTGTCGAAGATCGGCACGTCGAACGCGAGCAGATGGCGCGAAACCACATGGCCGAGCAGCTGGCCGCCGAGCAGCACGCCGAGGATGATCGACAGGATGGTCAGGCCCTCGATCCAGCCGTTGGCCTTGACGAGCTGCGAATTCGGCAGCAGCTCGGTGAGGATGCCGTACTTGGCGGGCGAGTAGGCCGCCGCGCCGAGGCCGACGATTCCGTAGGCGAGCAGCGGATTGACGCCGAACAGCATCAGCAGGCAGCCGACCACCTTGATGGTGTTCGAGATCAGCATGACCTTGCCTTTGGGCACCGCATCGGCAAAGGCGCCGACCAGCGGCGCCAGGATCACGTAGAAGAGCGCGAACATCGGCGTCAATGCCGGCACGTGCCACGACGGCGCGCCGCTGGTGCGCAGCAACTCGATGGCGGCGACCAGCAATGCGTTGTCGGCGAGCGAGCTGAAAAACTGCGCCGCCATGATGATGTAGAAGCCTTTTTTCATTCGCTTCGCGTCGGCGCCGCGCCCGGCCGATGCCGGGCTCTGTCTCCATGCCGCAACCTTTATAGCACGCGGTTTTTTGCCCTTGGCCCGGCGTCGGCGGCCGCAATCGGGCTGGCAGAATTCGGCATGCCGCGCCCGATCGAAGCGCTTGTCCACCGCGACGCGCTCGCCGCGAACCTCGCGGTCGCACGCCGCGCCGCCGCCGGCGCCCGCGTCTGGGCCGTCGTCAAGGCCGACGCCTACGGCCACGGCATCGCCAACGTCTTCCCGGCGCTGCAAGGAGCCGACGGTTTCGCGCTGCTCGACATCGCCGAAGCCGAGCAGTTGCGCGGGCTCGGCTGGCGCGGTCCGATCCTGCTCCTCGAAGGTTGCTTCGACGGCCGCGATCTCGAGACCTGCTCGCGGCTGAAGCTCTGGCACGTCGTCCACACCACAGCGCAGATCGATCGCCTCGCCGCGCTCAAGACCGACAAGCCCCAGCGCATCTTCCTGAAGATGAACAGCGGCATGAACCGGCTCGGCTTTGCGCCCGAGCACTACCGCTCGGCCTGGCTGCGGCTCGACGCCCTGCCGCAGGTCGAGGAGATCACGCTGATGACGCACCTCGCCAACGCCGATTCGGTCGACCCGGCGGCTTTCGAGCCGGCGCTCTCCGCCTTCGAGGCCGCGACGGCCGATTTGCCCGGCGAACGCTCGATCTGCAACAGCGCCGCGACGTTGCGCTTCGGCGCCCGCTTCGCTGCCGCCGGCGCCGCCTGGGTGCGCCCCGGCATCCTGCTCTACGGCGCCTCGCCCGATCACCCCGTGCGCAGCGCCGTCGATTGGGGCCTGGCGCCAGCGATGACGCTGCGCACGGAGCTGATCTCGGTGCAGTCGCTCGCCGCCGGCGCCAGCGTCGGCTACGGCGCCGCCTTCACGGCCGCGCGGCCGATGCGCATCGGCGTCGCCGCCTGCGGCTATGCCGACGGCTACCCGCGGCTGGCGCCCGGCACCGACGCGCTCTCGACGCCGGTGCTGGTCGACGGCGTGCGCACGCGGGTGGTCGGCCGCGTCTCGATGGACATGATCACGGTCGATCTCACGGCCGTGCCCGACGCCGGCGTCGGCAGCGAGGTCGTGCTCTGGGGCCGCGCCGCCAACGGCACCGTGCTGGCCATCGACGAAGTCGCGGCCGCGGCCGGCACGGTCGGCTACGAGCTGATGTGCGCGCGGGCGCCGCGGGTGCCGGTCGTGGCGGTCGGCTGAGCCATGGCCCAGCCTCCGGTCGTCGACGAGGCCGAAGTCGAGATCACGGCGGTGCGCGCGCAGGGCGCTGGCGGCCAGAACGTCAACAAGGTCTCGAGCGCGATCCACCTGCGCTTCGACGTCGCCGCGTCGTCGCTGCCCGACGCCGTCAAGGCGCGGCTG
>JAYTYH010000676.1:0-1788 GCA_043742485.1 Rhizobacter sp. | reverse complement strand
CACCCTGGCGAACGCCTTCGGCGCTCGCATGGTCCGCGCGATCGAACGTGGCGACATCCTGCCGCGTCAATGCGAGCAGCACCGGCCGCCCGCGCATCTCGACCGCAATCTTCCACGCCACCGCCGTTTCGTTCGCGTCGGCAGGGCGAATCAGCGTGAGATTCGGAATCGCCCGCAGATTCACCAGCTGTTCGACCGGCTGGTGCGTCGGCCCGTCCTCGCCGAGTGCCAAGCTGTCGTGCGTGAAGACGTGAATGACGTGCAGGCCCATCAGCGCAGCGAGCCGGATCGGCGGCCGCATGTAGTCCGAAAAAATCAGGAAGGTCGAGCCGTAGGGGACGAAGCCGCCGTGCGCGGCGAGGCCGTTGACGATCGATCCCATCGCGTGCTCGCGCACGCCGAAGTGCAGGTTGCGTCCGGCGTGGCTCCAGCCGGCGCTGTCAGACCCTTCGCTGTCCGCGCCCGATTGCAGCGATTGCAGCGGTGGGTTGAAATCGCCGAGCCCTTTAAGCTGGGTGTGCGTCGAGGGATCGAGATCCGCCGAGCCGCCGATCAACGCCGGCAGCCTGGCGGCAATCGCGTTCATCACCTTGCCGCCGGCGACCCGAGTCGCCATGCCCTTGACATCGGCAGCGAAGACCGGCACGTCGGAGTCCCAGCCTGCTGGCATCTCGCCACGCAGGCGCGTCTGCAATTCACGCGCGAGCTCGGGATAGGCGGCCTCGTAGGCATGCATGCGCAGGCTCCAATCGGCCTCGGCCGCCGCACCGCGTTCCACTGCTTCGCGAAAGTGCGCCATGGCCCGCGGCGGCTCGTAGAACGTCGGCTCGGTTGGCCAGCCGAGCGTCGCCTTCGTCTTGGCGACGTCGGCGAGGCCGAGCGGCGAGCCGTGCGCCTTGAAACTGTCTTGCTCGGGTGAGCCAAAGCCGAGGTGGGTGCGGACCAGAATCAGCGAAGGCCGGCCGGTCTCCGCACGCGCCGCGGCGATCGCGGCGTCTATCGCACTCAAGTCGTTGCCGTCGGCCACGTCGATCGTCTGCCAGCCATAGGCCTGGAAGCGCTTGGCGCGGTCCTCGGTGAATGTCAAGTCGACGCCGGCCGACAAGGTGACCGAGTTGTCGTCGTAAAGGCAGATCAACTTGCCGAGCTTCAGGTGGCCGGCCAGCGACGCCGCCTCCGAGGCGACGCCTTCCATCAGGTCGCCGTCGCTGGCAATCACCCAGGTCCGATGGTCGACGACCGTGTGCTCCGCGCGGTTGTAGCGCGCCGCGAGATGCGCTTCGGCGATGGCCATGCCGACGGCGTTGGCGAAGCCCTGGCCGAGCGGGCCGGTCGTGATCTCGACACCCGCCGTGTGGCTGCGCTCCGGATGGCCAGGCGTCTTGCTTCCCCACTGGCGAAATTGCTTGAGGTCATCGAGCGAGAGGTCGTAGCCCGTCACATGGAGCAGGCTGTAGAGCAAGGCCGAGCCGTGCCCTGCCGAGAGCACGAAGCGGTCGCGGTCGGGCCAGAGCGGGTTGTTCGGGTTGTGCTTGAGCTGGCGCGTCCAGAGCGCGCAGGCCATCGGCGCCGCGCCGAGCGGCAGGCCCGGGTGGCCGCTGTTCGCCTTCTGCACCATGTCGACGGACAAGAAGCGCAAGGTGTTGACGCAGAGTTCTTCGAGTGGGTCGGACATGGCAATCCTCGGCTGATGCTCAGACCGATCGCGGCGCGTCGGTTGCGGCGTCATAGGCGCCGCGTCGCGCGGCGCGGTTGCAATCGGCTCGGTGAAACAGCGCCTGCTGCGCC
>JAYTYH010000675.1:0-3336 GCA_043742485.1 Rhizobacter sp. | reverse complement strand
AAGTCGCGCTTCGGGCTCGCCTCGCCGTAGCTTGAACGAACGATCTGCTTTTCGCCCATCAGCGAACCCCAGCGGAACGTGATCTCACGGTCGACGTTGATCTTGCCGAGCCAGACCACGTGGCCGGCCGGTCGCACCGCCTCGACGGCGAGCCGGAACGCCGACTCCTGGCCAGCGGCCTCGAAGACATAGTAGGCGCCGCGGCCGTCGGTCATCGCGCGCACCGCCTCGACGACGCCTTCGCCCGAGACGTCGAGCGTGTCGGTCGCGCCGAAGCGCCGCGCCCGCTCGAGGCGCTGGGCGCCGACATCGCCGGCGATGATGCGCGCCGCGCCGGCCAGGCGCGCGCCCTGCAGGACGTTGAGGCCGACCGCACCGCAGCCGATCACGAGCACGCTCGATCCCGGTGCCACCTTCGCCTTGCGCACCGCCGCGCCGATGCCGGTCATGACGCCGCAGCCGATGATGCAGGCGCGGTCGAACGGGATCTCCTTCGGCACCTTGATCGCGCCCGACTCGGTGACGACGGTGTACTCGGCGTGGGTCGAGGTGGTGAAGAAGTGATGCACCGGTTCGCCGTCGCGCGACAGGCGCGAGGTGCCGTCGATCAGCTTGCCCTGCGGCTCGTGCCGCTTGTAGGGTTCGCACAGGATCGGGACGCCGCGGTCGCAGTAAAAGCAATGACCGCAGTACGGGTTCCACGAACAGACGACGTGGTCGCCGGGCTTCACGCTGGTCACGGCCGAGCCCACGGCCTCGACGACGCCGGCGCCTTCGTGGCCGAGCACGATCGGCAGCGGATAGGGCAGGGCGCCCTGGATCACCTCGAGGTCGGTGTGGCAGAGGCCGCTCGCGTGCACGCGTACCAGAACGTCGCCGTCGCGCAGCGGCGCCATCTCGACCATGTCGATCGTCAGCGGTTCGCCAGTGCGGTTGAGCACCGCGGCGCGAAATCTCATCGTCACATGCCGCCTGTGCGCGGTGCGCCGCCGCGGTCGCCGGCGACCGCGGCCGGGTCGTTGTAGGTCTTCACGTCGGTGCCACGGAACAGGATCCGGGCGTTGCGCTCGGTGATCTCGCGGTGCAGTTCGACGAATGCCGGGTCCATCTCGCGCGTCGGCCGCGGCTCGGGTGTGAAGTGGCCGTGGCGGTCCTCGCCGCGCACGAGCGACGCGCTGTCGTCGCCGGCGACCTGGGCGACGCTGGTCGGGATGTAGCGCACCGCGAAGCCGATGCGGCGGTCGTTCGACGGGTTGGCCGGCGAGCCGTGCACGAGGCGCACGTGGTGCAGCGAGATCTCGCCCGGCTCGAGCACCACCGTGACGGCCTGGCCTTCGTCGACGTCGACGGCGACCTCCTGGCCGCGTGTCAGCAGGTTGTCCTTGGCGAAGGTGTCGCGGTGGGCGATCTGCTCGGCGGTGTGGGTGCCGGGGATGAACGCCATCGCGCCGTTTTGCCCGTTGCTCGCGGTCAGCGCCACCCACGCGGTGACGACGTCGGGCTTGCTCAGGCCCCAGTACGTTGAGTCCTGGTGCCACGACACGAACGCCGGGTTCCGCTTTTCCTTGATGAAGAAGTTGGTCGACCAGCACAGCAGGTCGGGGCCGTAGAGGTCTTCGATCGCGTCGAGGATGCGCGGGTGGTGGACGACGTTGTCGAGCCACGGGAAGAGCAGGTGCGACTTGTGGCGCAAGTCGCCCTTCAGCGGCCCGCCGGCCTCGGCCTCGAAGGTTTCGAGGCGGGCCCGGATCGCGAGCGCCTCGTCGACCGACATGACGCGGATCGGGAAGACGCAGCCGTCGCGCCAGAACGTGTCGATCTGTTCCCGGGTGAGGATCTTGGCCATGGTTTTCTCCTGGAATGGGGCGGCCACCGTCAGGCTCGGCCGCCGATCACGCGTTCGACCTCCGCCGGGTAGTCGTCGCCCGGTTTGCCGTGCCAGATGATCTCGCCGCGCTCGAGCACGTACAAGCCGTCGGCATCTTCGGGAATGTGGTGAACGTTCGATTCGGCCATGAGCACGCCGTGGCCGAGCCGCCGGATCGCGGCGATGCCCTCGGCGATGCTCGGGATGATCGCCGGCGACAGGCCTTCGAACGGCTCGTCGAGCAGCAGCAGCTTGGGCGCGAGTGCCAATGCGCGCGCCACCGAGACCATCTTGCGCTCGCCGCCCGAGAGCTGGTTGCCGCCTCGCGAAGCGTACTGGCGCAGCTTCGGAAAGACCTCGTAGGCGAGCGCGATGCGCGTGGCCGGGTCGCCGCCCTGCGGCCGCGTCCAGGTCGGCAGCTCGATGTTCTCGGCGACGCTGAGGTCGCCGAAGACCTGGCTCTCCTCGGGCGAGTAGCCGATGCCGAGCTGGGCGATGCGGTGCGTGGCCAGGCCGGTGATCGGCTTGCCGTCGAAGCGGATCGTGCCCGCCACCGGCCGCAGCATGCCCATGACGGCGCGAAACGTCGTCGTCTTGCCGGCGCCGTTGCGGCCGATCAGGCAGATCAGCTCGCCGGCGGCGACGCGCAGCGAGATGCCTTGCAGGATGCGGCTCGACTCGATGTCGACGACGAGCCCGTCGATGTCCAGGAGGGCGTCGCGGGAGCCAGGTTGCACCGCGCTGGCGGGGTGGGCGAGGCTCATGGCGCGGGTGCCGCGGTCTTGGCCCGGCCGTGCCGCTTGCCGATCACGGAGGCGATCAATTCGGGGTCGGCGAAGAAGTCGTCGGGGGCGCGGTCGGCGAGTACCTTTCCGCCCTGCAGCGCGACGATGCGGGTCGCGTATTCGGCGACCAGATCCATGTCGTGCTCGACCAGCAGGATCGCCTTCACGCCGGCCTGTCGCGCCGCGGCCACCAGTGTCTTCATGATGCCGTGCTTGTCGCCGCTCGAGACGCCGCTGGTGGGCTCGTCGAGAAGGATGACCTCGGGAACCAGGGCGAAGGCGCTGGCGATGTCGAGCAGCTTCTTCTCGCCCTGCGACAGCAGCCGCGAGGGCGCGTCGAGCTTGCCGTCGAGGCCGAAGATGGCGGCCACTTCGCGAACCCTTTGCCAGACCGCGCGGTCGGCCGACAGGGCGGCGAACGGATTCAGGCTGGTGCCCTGGTGCGAGACCACGGCCACGGCGATGGTCTCGCCGACCGTCAGCGCCGGGAACACGTGGACGAGCTGGAATGCGCGCGCCATGCCGTGGCGGGCGAGCTTCACCGGGCCGATGCCGGCGATGTCGTGGCCCTTGAAGCACACCACGCCCTCGGTCGGCTTCAGCAGGCCGGTGAGGACGTCGACGAGCGTGGTCTTGCCGGCGCCGTTGGGGCCGACGATGGCGAGCGTCTCGCCGTCGGCCACC
>JAYTYH010000674.1:0-10244 GCA_043742485.1 Rhizobacter sp. | reverse complement strand
CGCCGCCATCGGCGAGCTTCGAATCGCCCCTCCCGGCGGCGTCTCCGAAGCTCGCGCAGGCGACCCAGCCAGCCGCACGCGCTCGTGTTGAACAGCCGGCCGCCGAGGGCGAGATCGTCATTCGCGCGCCGATGCTCGGCACGTTCTACCGCGCGCCTTCTCCTGGCAAAAACCCGTTCGTCGAAGTGGGGCAACGTGTCACACCGGACGACAGCGTCGGCGTCATCGAAGTAATGAAGCTCTTCAATTCGATCCGTGCCGGGGTGCACGGCACGATCGTGCGGATCAATGTCGAAAATGCCGCGCTCGTCGAGTTCAACGAAGCGCTCATCGTGATCGCGGCGGACTGAGGTCGGGAATGACCAAGCCACCCTTCAAGCGCATCTTCGTTGCCAACCGTGGCGAGATCGCGGTGAGAGTGATTAGGGCTTGCGAGTCGCTGGGCATTGAAAGCGTGGTCGGTGTGTCCGAGGCCGACCGCGACAGCCTCGCTGCGCAACTTGCTTCCCACGTCGTCTGCATCGGGCCGGCCTCCGCCTCGCTCAGCTACCTGAAGCCTGAGGCGCTCATCACGGCTGCTCTCGGCACCGGCTGCAAAGCGCTGCACCCTGGCTACGGATTTCTATCGGAGCGCGCCTCTTTCTCGCGGCTGTGCGGCGAATCGGGACTGGTCTTCATCGGCCCGTCGCCGGAGGCGATCGAGGCGATGGGCGACAAGCTCACGGCGATCCGCCACGCCGATGCAGCAAACGTTCCCCGGGTGCCCGGATCCGGTCGCGTCTCCACAAAGGCCGAGGCACAGGCCGAGGCGGAACGCATCGGCTATCCGTTCCTGTTCAAGGCCAGCGCCGGCGGCGGTGGCCGAGGCATGCGGATCGTGCGTTCATCGGCGGAACTGGGCCCGGCCATGGACTCGGCCGCCGCGGAAGCACAGGCCGCCTTCGGCGACGCGACGCTGTACATGGAAAAGTACATCGAGAGCGCGCGCCATATCGAGATCCAGATCCTGGCCGATGCGCATGGCAATGTCGTCCATCTTGGTGAGCGCGATTGCTCGACGCAACGGCGGCACCAGAAGCTAATCGAAGAGGCGCCGTCGCCCTTCATCTCCGACGACGTTCGCAGGACGCTCACGGAGGCGGCCGTCCGGCTGGCCAGGCGCGTCGACTACCGCGGCGCCGGCACTGTCGAGTTCGTCTACGACGAGTCCACTAAGCAAGCCTATTTTCTCGAGATGAACACCCGCATCCAGGTCGAACATCCGGTGACGGAGATGGTCACCGGACGCGATCTTGTCGTCGAGCAGATCCACATCGCTGCTGGCGAGGCAATCTCGTTCTCGCAAGACGAAGTTCGCTTGAGCGGACACGCGATCGAGTGCCGGGTCAACGCCGAAGATCCGTCGCGCAACTTCGCGCCGGGGCCAGGGCGCATCGTCGAATGGCAGGAGCCTTCGGGCGAAGGCGTGCGCGTCGACAGCCATTGCTACGCGGGATACATGGTGCCGCCGTACTACGACTCGCTGCTCGGCAAGCTAATCGTTCACGGCCCGTCGCGCGAGGCCGCCGTGGAGAAGATGCTGACGGCGATCGATCGATTCAAGGTCGTCGGCGTGCCGACGACGCTCGGCTTTCACCGCAGCGTGATGGGCCACGACGATTTCGCGGCCGGGCGCGTCAACACGCGCTGGGTCGAGGAACACTTTCTCGCGGCGAAATCAGCGGTTACGCCGTCCGGGAAGCAGCCCGGCAAGCCAGGAGTGGCAGCATGACCACCAAGAACATCGGCGTCATCGACACAACGCTGCGCGATGCACACCAGTGCCTGTGGGCGACGCGCATGACGACCGCGCACATGCTGCCGGTTGCCGACATGATGGACAACATCGGCTTCGAGCGTATCGATCTCGCCGGCACGATCCAGTTCGACGTCTGCGTGCGCTTCCTGAAGGAAGATCCGTGGGAGCGCATGCGTCTCATGCGCCAGAAGTTGATTAAGACGCCAATGAGCGCGTTCGTGCGGTCCAAGAGCATTGTCAGCTTCGACTTCGTGCCAGACGACATCGTCGAACTCTGGGTCGAGCGCCTGGTCGCCAACGGCTTTCGCGAAGTTGGCGTGTTCGACGGCTTGAACGACGTCGACAACATGCTCGTCACGACCAACGCCGCGCGCAAGCTGGGGGTGCGGGCCATCGGTGCGATCTCGTACGGGTTGTCGCCGGTCCACACCGATGCGCTCTACGTCAAGACGGCGACCGACCTCGTCCAGCGAGGCAAGGTCGATGCCATCTGGATCAAGGACGCCGGCGGCCTGCTGACGATCGATCGCATCCGCACGCTGGTTCCGGTGCTGAAGGCGGTGATGGGCGACATTCCGCTCGAGTTGCACAGCCACTGCATGACGGGCGTCGCGCCGCAGGTGTACCTTGAAGGCATCAAGGCCGGCGCTGACTCGGTCCACACCTCGATCGCACCGCTGGCCAACGGCAACGCGCAACCGTCGACGCAGAGCACGGTGCGCAACCTCCGCGCGCTGGGCTTCAGGGTTGACCTCGACGATGCGCTCGTCGATCGGGTCGGCGAGCACTTCGCGAAGGTAGCGGAGCGGGAGGGCAAGCCGATTGGCCACGTCCAGGAGTACGACGCCTTCCACTACGAGCATCAGCTGCCTGGCGGAATGATCGCGAACTTCAGGGTGCAGCTGGCCGAGCTCGGCATGTCCCATCGGTTCATGGACGTGCTCGAGGAGTGCGCCCGGGTGCGCAAGGAGCTCGGCTATCCGATCCTCATCACGCCGTTCGCACAATTCGTCGGCACCCAGGCGGTCATGAACGTCCTGCATGGCGAGCGCTACAAGATCGTCCCCGACGAGGTCAAGAAGTACGCGCTCGGCTACTACGGGAAGTTGCTCGCGCCGGTGGAGCCTGCGGTGATCGACAAGATCGTTGAGAACGGCTCGCCAAAGATCGCGTTGCAGCCAGTCAAGCTCGCACCCGCGGTCGCCGAGTTGCGAAAGCTCTACCCGAACATGAGCGACGACGAAAGGGTGCTGCGCTTCATGTACGCCGGTAACCAGGTCGACACGATGCTCGCTGCCGGTGCGACCAAGACCGACTACGAATTCGAGGCGCCGCTCGTGCGTCTCGTGCGCGAGCTGGCGGCGCGCAAGATCACCAAGGTCTACTTCGGTGCGACGTCGAACTGAGTCTTAGCAAAGGACCGAGAGATGACCAGGCCCGGCGACGACTTCAAGGGAACGATCGGCACGACCTATCGGGATTCGGTGCCATGGTGGCCCGAGAAAGCCTCGCCGCCAACAGACGCGCCGAACATCGTCTTCGTGGTGCTCGACGATGTCGGCTATTCCGATCTTGGCTGCTACGGCTCCGAGATCGCGACGCCTCGCATAGACGACCTCGCGGCCAAGGGCGCCCGTTACTCGAACTTTCACGTCACGTCAATGTGTTCGCCAACGCGGGCCTGCCTGCTCACGGGGCGAAACGCGCACTCGGTCGGCGTCGGCATCATCGCCGAATGGTCGAGCGGCTTCCCCGGCTACAGCGGGCAGGTCACCGGCCAGGCCGCGACCATTCCCGAAGTGCTCGGCGCGCATGCCTATGGGAGCTACGCGGTCGGCAAGTGGCACCTGACCAACATAGCCGACTACGGCTCCGCCGGACCGCACGACAACTGGCCGCTCGGCAAGGGCTTCAGCCGCTGGTATGGTTTCCATGGTGCGCTCACCGACCAGTGGAATCCGGAGCTGTGCCAGGACAACCGTCCGATCCGGCTCGACAAGCCCGAGACCTATCACCTCAGCACCGACCTCGTCGATCACGCCATCGATGATGTGCGAGACCACCTCTCGTCTGCCCAAGGCCGGCCCTTCTTTCTGTATCTGGCATTCGGCGCGTGCCATTGGCCGCACCATGTTCCACGCGAATACATCGAGCGCTATGCCGGACGTTACGACGGCGGCTGGGATGTCGTCCGCACCGAGCGGTTGAAGAAGCAGATCCGGCTCGGCGTCGTGCCGCCCCACACCACACTGGCTCCCTTGAACCCGGGCGTCCTGCCGTGGACGGAACATCCGTCCGATCACCGACGCCTCTTCGCCAGGCTGCAGGAAACGTACGCCGGGTTCCTCGAGCACACCGATTCGGAAATCGGACGGCTCGTCGACTACCTCGATTCGGTGGGCCAGCTCAAGAACACGTTGTTTGTGCTGATATCTGACAACGGCGCCAGCGCCGAGGGCGGCCCCACCGGCGCGATCAACCTGCGCAAACACATGGTGTACGAGAAGGAATCCGCCGAGCTTGGCGTCGCCAACATCGACAAGATCGGAGGCGAGTTTGCCTACAACCACTATCCGACCGGCTGGGCGCAAGTCTCGAACACGCCGCTCAAATGGTACAAAAAGGGCACCCACGGCGGTGGCGTGAGGGCGCCACTCATCGTGCACTGGCCAGGCCACATCGCTCAGGCTGGATCGGTGCGGCATCAGTTCCATCACGTTATCGACATTGCGCCGACGCTCTACGAGATCCTCGGCGTCACCGCCCCCGCGTCTTACCGCGGCATCGCGCAGTTGCCGGTGCAGGGCATGAGCATGGCGTACACGTTCGACCAGCCGGACGAGGCGACGCGCAAGGACGCGCAACTCTTCGAACTGCTCGGCGATCGCGCGATCTGGCATCGCGGCTGGAAGGCGGTCGCTCGTCATCCCAAAGGGAGCGACTTCGATACTGACGAGTGGGAGCTGTATCACTTGGCCGACGACTACGCAGAGATCCACGACCTCGCTGCAGATCGTCCGGACAAGCTGAAAGAGATGGTGTCGCTCTGGTGGGCCGAAGCCCGCAAATACGGCGTCCTGCCGCTCGACGATCGGGACTGGGAGCGCGCCGCGGAACGCCTGAAGATGAACCCGGTCAGCCACTACGAGCTGCACGGCGGCATGGCGCGCATCGACAGGCTGACATCGCCTGACATCACCGACCGCAGCTACCTGGTCCGGGCCGAATTCGAGGTCGACAACGCCGTGCGCCCCGAAGGCGTGATCCTTGCCTGGGGCAGCCATTTCGGCGGCTTCGTACTGTTCCTGAAGGACGGCCGGCTGCACTACGAGTATGTCTACTCGGAATCGGTGACGCACACGCTGATCGCCGACGTTTGCTTCTCGGCCGGCAAGTCCGTGGTCGAGCTGGGATTCAGGCGCGAGGGCAGCAACAGGGGCACGGTCTCGCTGCGAGCCGATGGTGTCGAGCTCGGCACGGTGCGGATCCCGAAGACGTGGCCGACCCACGGCACCACCGCCGGCCTCAACTGCGGCCGCGATGACGGTGCGCCGGTGAGCTATTCCTATGCATCGCCGTTCGCCTTCACCGGCAAGTCGTTGCGTATCCTGATCGATCTTGAGATGGACGGCGAGGCCGAGCCGACCGATGCATACGCCACCGTCCTCAAGGAGCAGTGAGATCGACGCGCCCATGACCGAACGAGCGCTATCGGGCAAGGCCGTCGTCGTGACCGGCGCCGGCAGAGGCATCGGACGGGCCATCGCATTCGGCTATGCACGTGCGGGCGCGTCGGTGTGTTGCGTTGCCCGCTCGAGCCACGAGATCAACGAGACCGCACAACTGATTTCGAGCGAAGGCGGGACGGCGACATCGGTTACCGCCGATGTCACCGACTATGCGTCGGTCGAGTCCGCGTTCCGGCTTGCTGCCGAGTCGCTAGGTGGCGTCGACATCGTGGTGGCTTGCGCAGGCGGCTCGGTCGAGAACAAGCTCGTGGAGGAGTCGGACCCCGCAAGCTGGAAGCACGCGATCGACACCAACCTGGTCGGTTCATATCACACGGCGCGGGCAGCCATTCCGCACTTGCGCTCGCGCGGCGCCGGCAAGCTGATCTTCATCGGCTCGGGCATGGGCCATCGCAGCGCGTCGACCCGTTCCGCGTACGCCGCGTCGAAAGCGGGCTTGTGGATGCTGACGAGAGTGCTCGCGCAGGAGTTGGTCGAGCACGGCATCTGCGTCAACGAGCTCGTCCCGGGCCCCGTGCTCACCGCTCTGATCAAGGGACGCGAAGGCGCGTTGGGCGTAGGCGGCCCGGGCGGCGAATGGATGAAGCAGCCGGAAGACGTCGTGCCCCTGGCGCTCTTCATGGCCACGCAGCCTGTCAACGGCCCGACCGGGCAAAGTTTCAGCCTCGCGCGCCGCGAGCTTTAAGATGAGCGAAGCGAGCCACCCTCCGCACATCGAGCACGTTCCGCAAGGCGCGGCTCCAATGATCGTCACGTCCACCCGACCGAACAAGTGGACGCGACCGATCGGCTACAACCTGCTGTCGCTCTCCATCGCGCTGCTGGCGTGGCAAGCGTTGGCAATGGCCGTTCATTCGCCGTTCTTCCCCGGTCCGGCCAGGATCGCCGTCGCGTTCAACGAGCTCGCCAGAAACGGCGACACGCTGGGCAATTCGCTCTGGGCGCACAGCTGGGCGAGTCTGCATCGAGTGCTTGTCGGCTTCGGTGTGGCGCTCTTGCTCGGCGTGCCGTTCGGTCTCTTCATGGGCTTGAACAACCGCGCCTACGTGTCGACCCGCGCGGTCGTCGAGCCGTTTCGCTTCATCCCGCCGATCGCGTGGATTCCACTGGCCATCATCTTCTTCTCTGGCTTGCCGCGGTTCGCATTTCTTATCTTCCTCGGCGCCTTCTTTCCCATCTACACCGCCACGCAGGTGGGCGTTGCGCGGGTCGAGCCGATCCACCGCAAGGTGTTCCTGATCCACGGCGCGAGCAAGTGGCAGATCCTCACGCGCGTCGTCGTCCCGACGATCCTGCCAGACATCCTCGGCGGTATGCGCGTTGGCATGGGCGCGGCCTGGCTGACCATCGTTGCCGCGGAGCTTACTGGCGGCACCTCAGTCGGCCTCGGCCGGATGATGGTCGACTATTCGGAGCTGCTGAAGATCCCCGAGGTCATCGTCGGCATGTTGATGATCGGTGCGATCGGATTCGTGCTGAACGAAGGCCTACTGATGACCGAAAAGCGCTTGTTCCGCTGGCGCTGGCAGGTCTCGTTGTGATGACGGCTGCATCGTCTGACGTCAAGGTCCGCGTCAAGGAGTCGCACCGCTATGGCGACGTGCTCGTGCACGACGCGATCGAGTTCGAGGTTCGGGAAAACGAATTCGTCTGCGTCGTCGGGCAGAGCGGCTGCGGCAAGAGCACGCTGCTCGACATCTTGTCGGGCATGCTGAAGCCGACCGAGGGCCACGTGCTGATCGACGGCGTTCCTGCCGACCCGAAGCAGCAGAACATCTCGTTCGTCTTCCAGGAGCCCTCGAACCTGCCGTGGCTGACGGTGTGGGACAACGTCGCCACCGGTCTGCGCATCAAGAAGTACCCCAAAGCGGAGATCCTCAGGATCGTCGACGACGTCATCGGTGTGGTCGGCCTGCGCGGTTTCGAAAAATACTATCCGCACCAGATCTCTGGCGGCATGAAGCAGCGCGTCGCGATCGCGCGTGCGTTCGCGACGGACGCCGACGTGATCCTGATGGACGAGCCCTTCGTGAGCCTCGACCAGCACACGCGCGAGACGATGCAGCAGGAAATCCTCGACATCTGGCGGCTGCGCAAGCGCACGATCATCTTCGTCACGCACAACCTCGAGGAAGCGGTCTTCCTCGGCGATCGCGTCATCGTCCTTTCGAACAAGCCGGCGCGGGTACGGGAAGACATGCGCATCGATCTCCCGCGTCCACGCGAGATGCTTAGCCACGACTTCAACGCCCTGCGCGTGAAGTGCGCTGCCGTCCTGCATGGCACGCGAGAACGTCTGCCCGAAGTGGCTTCCGTCTGACACGAGAACAACGACATCTCCGGAGACAACGACATGAACGTGACCCTGTCAGAACGCTACGCGTCGTCTTTTATGCAGACGATCCGATCGGCCGCCATGCTTCTGCTGTTCGGTACGGCCGCGATGGCGGCAGGCGCTCAGACCAAGCCACTGCAGGTGATTCGCCTGGCCGATCAACCCTCGGCAGAGGTTAGCTACGCCGTCGTCTGGATCGCGGACGCGCTCGGCTACTTCGCCGATGAAGGCATCAAGATCGAGCGCAAGACGTTTGCCAATGGGCCAGCCGGCCTGCTCGAGTTCGCGAACGGGAACGTCGACGCGGAGATGGCTGCCATCGCACCGTTCATGCAGTTCGCAGCGCGCGGCGGTAACTTCAAGATGGTCGTGTCCCTGACCAAGGGCAACTCCGCGTTGATCGGCCTGAAGCAGTACAAATCGTATGCCGACCTCAATGGCAAGAAGATCGGCGATCCGGGCCTCGGGACGACGCACGACGCCGTGCTTTCTTACGTCGAGCAGAGCCAGAAACTCAAGTTCGAGCGCGTCTTCGGCAAGGTGACCGACATCGCCATCATGGTCGACAAGGGTGAGGTCGACGCCTACATCGGTTGGGAGCCTGCCTCGGCGATTGCCGTGGCGCAGAACCCGAAGCTGCACTACATCGAGCAGATGCCGCCGATCAAGAACCTCGAGAGCCTCGAGATGATCGTGCAAACCAAGCTGGCCGAGGACAAGCCGGAGCTCGTGCTCGGCTTCGTGCGTGCGATCCGCAAAGGCATCGAGTACGCCAAGACGAATCCGAAGGAGAAGGTGGCGCAGATCGTCGTCGCCAAGATGGGCGACCCGAAGGCGCTGCCGATCGTCATGACCGCGCTCAATTCGGTGATCCTGACGGACCCTCGCGTCGACATGCCGTCGACCCGCATCCTGATGCAGACCATCGCCAAGCAGGGAAAGATCCCCGAGGAGCTCGCCAAGGACGTCGACGGCTGGATGGCCAAGTATCTCGACTACTCGTTCCTCGACAAGGCCGAGAAGTCGCTCGGGCTGTCGAAGTAAGCAAGCCGCAATCGAACACCTTCGATCGGACGGGGAAAAAACATGAACGCAGACGCCGTACTCGACGACGCCATGGCCGGATCCACCGGTGCCGTCTCCGTCGCGCCGACGGGGGTGCCGGAAGCCACGCTTTCGGGCGCCCCTGCCACGCTCGCGAAGCCCGCGCGTCCGCAGATGCCGAACGCGATGATCTCCGTGCTCTCGGTAGCGACGCTGGTCATTCTGTGGGTAGTCGTCAGCCTGTCGGGCTGGCTGCCGCAGGGCTATTTGCCAACGCCCAGGGAAATGAGCGGGGAACTGCAGACGCTCTTCACCGCTGGATACAAGGGCGTGTCGATCTGGCATCACATGGGCATCAGCCTCTTTCGCACGCTGACCGGCTTCGTGCTGGGCATCGTGATCGGCATCCCGCTCGGGCTGATGACGGGCTACAGCCGCGTGGGCAGCGCGATGGTCTCGCCGATCATGGCCTTCATCCGTCCGATCCCCCCGATCGCGTTCATCCCGATGGTCGTTCTGTACTTCGGGCTCGGCGAAGTCGGCAAGGTCGTGCTGATCTTCTGGACCGCGTTCAACTACGTGCACGTCAACGCTCACGCTGGCGCCGCGAGCGTGCCGGTGGCCTACCAGCGCGCAGCGCAGTCGATCGGCCTGACACCGGCCCAGACCTTCTTCCGCGTCGTTCTGCCATCTGCAATCCCGCAGATCTTCACCGGCCTCAAGGTCGCGATGGCGCTGAGCTGGGCCGTCGTGGTGGCGGCCGAACTGGTGGGCGCGCAGGCCGGGTTGGGTTTCATGATTTCCGATGCGGCACTCACGTTCCGCATCCCGGCCGTCTTCATCGGCATCGCGCTCATCGGTGCCATCGGCCTGCTACTCAACGTCGCGTTGAACGCCCTTGAAACATGGCTCGTGCACTGGAAGGGCCGGTAGGCGTGCCGGTCGATACGACAAGAAGGATGGATTCCATGGAGACAGCTGCAATGCGATTTCGGAACAAGGTGGTCGTGATCACGGGCGGCGGCGGCGGCATGGGCGTCGAGTTCTGCACGGCCTTCGCTCGCGAGGGCGCACATGTCGTGATGGTCGATTCGCTACAGGCGAGCGTGAAGAAGGCTGCGGCGACGCTGAAGGAGAGGGGCCACGAGGTCACAACGCTTGTGCTGGACGTCGCCGACGAAAGCGTTGTCGCTGCGGCCTTCGATCGCATCGCCGCCGTGCACGGCGGCATCGACGTGCTCGTCGGTGGCGCAGGCATCCGTCCTGTCGGCGACGCGCTCGACCAGCCGCTGGCCGATTTCGAGGCCTGCCTGCGTGT
>JAYTYH010000673.1:0-3511 GCA_043742485.1 Rhizobacter sp. | reverse complement strand
CATGGCGAAGGCGCTTTCGCAGCGAGGCCGAGACCGAGGACGTCGGCCATGCCGTACAAGCCGGTCTTCTTGCCGGCGAGGAAGCGGGCCGCGCGCAGGCTGCCTTCGGCGTAGGTGGCGCGGCTCGTCGACCGGTGCGTGATCTCGATGCGCTCGCCGGTGCCGGCGAACAGGACCGTGTGGTCACCGACGATGTCGCCACCGCGCAGCGACGCGAAGCCGATCGTGCCCGGCACGCGGACGCCGTCGCGGTCGTATGCGGCGCGGTCGTCGAGGCGGGTGCCTTGCGCCGCCGCGACGACCTCGCCCATCTGCAGTGCCGTGCCGCTCGGGGCGTCGGCCTTCGCGCGATGGTGGGTCTCGACGATCTCGATGTCGAAACCTTCCTTCAGCGCCCGCGCCGCGACGTCGAGAAGCTGAAGCACGACGTTGACGCCGACGCTCATGTTCGGCGCCATGACGATCGCGACGTGTTCGGCCAGCGCCGCGATCTCGGACTTCTGCGCGGCTGTGAAGCCGGTGGTGCCGACCACCGCGGCGACGCCGAGCTCGCGGCACATCGCCAGATGCGCGAGCGTGCCTTCGGGCCGCGTGAAGTCGATGAGCACGTCGTTGCCGGCGAGCGCGGTGCGCACGTCGTCGCCGATGACGACGCCGCTGCTGCGGCCGAGAAAGGCAGTGGCGTCGTCACCGAGGCTGACGCTGCCGGCGATGTCGAGCGCGCCGCCGAGCACGAGGTCGGAGCTTGCCGTCACGGCCTCGATCAGCATGCGGCCCATGCGGCCCGACGCGCCGGCGATGGCAACGCGTCGCTTGCCCTCGCTCATGTCGCCGGCTCGAGCGGCGGGTAAGTGCGGGTCGGCGCCGGCGGCACCGGGTCGGCTGCGGGCGGCTGCACCGGCGCCGGCAGGGCCTTGATCTGCTCGTCGGTCAGTGCCAGCGGCGGTGCGTTGCGCGAGGTCTTGAAGGTATCGATCGAGGCGACGAAGTCGCGCTCGCTCGGCAACTCGCCGCCGGTGTCGACGCTGACCAGCAAATCGTTCTTGAACAGCGCCACGACACGGCGCAGCTGCGGCGCCGCGCCCTGGCGCCGGATCGTGAAGACGTAGTCCCAGCGGTCGCCGTGGAAGGGGTCGGCGAGCAGCGGCGAGCCGAGCACGTCTTTGACCTGGGCGCGATTCAGGCCGGGTTTGACGAGGGCTGCCTGCTCGCTGGTGACGACGTTGCCCTGCACGACCTCGACGCGATACGGCGTGATGACACCGAGGAAGTTGTCTGAGGTCTGCAGCGATTCGCAGCCGGCAAGCGCCAGTGCCAGAAGCAGCGCGCCGGAGAGGTGGATCGAGGAACGGAACATGGGCTGCGGTGGCCGCACGCCGGGCGCGCGGCAGGCTCTATGATGAGAGCGATTCTATCGGCGCGCCACGAGCGGCCGGCTGCCATGACCCACGCCGAAGAGCTGAAAAACAGCGGCCTCAAGGCCACCCTGCCGCGCATCAAGGTGCTCGAGGTGTTCCAGAACACGGTCCAGCGCCACATGAGCGCGGAAGACGTCTTCCGTGTTCTCCTCGCCGACCATGCCGACATCGGCCTGGCGACGGTCTACCGCGTGCTGATGCAATTCGAGCAGGCCGGCATCCTGTCGCGCAACCACTTCGAGAGCGGCAAGTCGGTCTTCGAGCTCAACGAGGGCAAACACCACGACCATCTGGTCTGCCTCGACTGCGGCCGCGTCGAGGAGTTCTTCGACGCCGAGATCGAGAAGCGCCAGAAGAGCATCGCCCAGTCGCGCGGCTTCGAGCTTCAGGACCACGCCCTCGCGCTCTACGCCGCCTGCACGAAGAAGAACTGCGAATTCAAGATCAAGCGCTGATCGCGGCGCTGACCGGAGCTATTCCGGTTTCGTCATCGCCTTGTGGTGTCGGTCGACGAACTCGGCATAGGTGTCGATGCCGCGAAGCTGAAGGATCGTGTTGCGCACCGCCGCTTCCACCAGCACGGCGAGGTTGCGGCCGGCGTCGACGGCAATCACGGTCTTCTTGATCGGCACGTCGAGGATGTCCTCGTTGAGGGGCTCGTACGGCAGCCGTTCGAAGTCGCGGTCCATCGTTTCCTTTCGCACAAGGTGCACGATGAGCTTCAAGCGCATCTTCCGGCGTACCGCTGTCTCGCCGAAGATCGCCTTGATGTCGAGCAGGCCGATGCCGCGCACCTCGAGCAGATTCATGAGCAGGTCGGGGCAACGGCCTTCGAGCGCCGTCTGCGAGACGCGGTAGAGATCGACGGCGTCGTCGGCGACGAGACCGTGGCCGCGCGAGATCAGCTCGAGCCCGAGCTCGCTCTTGCCCAGGCCAGACTCGCCGGTGAGCAGGACGCCGACGCCGAGGATGTCCATGAAGACGCCGTGGCGCGAGGTTCGCTCGGCGAAGTGCTGCGAGAGGTAGCCGCGCACGACGTCGATGACGTGGCCGGCCGGCTCCTTGGTCACGAAAAGCGGCAGGTCGGCGCGGTCGCACAGGGCGACGAGCCGGTCGGGCGGCACCTGGGCGTCGGCGCAGATGAGCACCGGCGGGTCGAGCGTCACGATGCGCGAGATGCGCCGCTCCATGATTTCGGGCGTGCCCGCATTGAGATACGCGACCTCGCGCCGGCCGACGATCTGGACCCGGTACGGGTGGATGTAGTTGAGGTAGCCGACGAGGTCGGCTGCCGAGCGTGCATCGCGGATCGCGGCTTCGTCGAAGTGCCGTTCCGGGTGAGCGTGGCCGGCGACCCATTCCCAGTGCAGGGCGGGCCGGAACTCCTCGAACAGCGCCTCAGCGCTGATGACGGTGGGCTTCATGGCGGCGAGCGGTGGGCCGGCGCCGACGCGATCAGGCGACCGAGCGCAATGGCTCCCACGCGGCGATCAGCCGATATACGGCCGCGGCATCGCCTTCGCTCTTCAACCTTTCGCGCAACTCGCGATCGGAGAGCATCTCGGCGATCTCGGAGAGGATCTCGAGGTGGCGCTGCGTGGCTGCTTCGGGCACCAATAGGAAGATGAGCAAGGCGACCGGTTCGTCGTCGGGCGCGTCGAACGCGATCGGCGACTGGACGCGGAGCACCGCCGCGAGCGGATTCTTCAAACCCTTGATGCGGCCATGAGGAATCGCGACGCCGTGTCCGAGGCCCGTGGACCCCAGCCGCTCGCGAGCGAACAGGTTGTCTGTGACGACCGCGCGGGCGATCTGGTTCTGGTTTTCGAACAGCAACCCGGCGTGCTCGAAGATGCGTTTTTTGCTGGACGCGTCGACGTCGACGAGCACGCCCGTTGCGGGCAGGATGACAGCGAGACGATTCATGGCGAGCCTGCCAAACGCGCCAGGCGCCGGCCGAGATGACAAAGCCGTGAATTATGGAGTTCCGACTCGCGCGGCGCTGGCATTCCTGCCCGGCGGCGCCCCGGTGCTGCGCTTCGGCAACACCGGCACGCGCAGGCTCAGTTCAGGGTCGCGTCGATCCGCTTCGC
>JAYTYH010000672.1:0-14672 GCA_043742485.1 Rhizobacter sp. | reverse complement strand
AGCAGATCGAGTCCGAGCAGCGCGTGCGCAGCGAGGCGGCGCAGCACGAAGCTAAAAGCCGTGTCTTCGATATCGTGCTGTCGTCGATCGACGACTGCGCATGCTGGTACGGGTACATCTTCTATCCGGTACCCGAGGCCGACGGCTCGCTCGTCACGAAGGTAGGCTCCACGCGCGACATCACCTCCGGCGTCGCGCAAGGCGCGCAACTGGCGGCGCCGATCGAATCAGAGCGTGCGGTACGGGCCGTCGCTGTGACGCCAACCGCTTCAAGGACGAGTCATGGCACGCTGAGCCACGAGCTTCACGCCGCTCGACGCCCTCCTCGGCTGGTCGGAAATGCTGCGGATGGGCACGCTGACGCCGACGCAGACGCAGACGACCGACGCCGCACAACGCATCTCGCACAACGCGCGGGCGCAGGCACGGCTCATCGCCGACCTCCTCGACCTGAACGGCATCCCGAGCCGGCCAGCGCCCTGAAGATCTGCGCTGCCGCGATCGCGCGGGCACGTGGCGTGGCAGCCTAGCGGGCGCCGAAAGCGGCGTTCTCGAACAGGTCCTTGAACTCTCTCGGCTGCGAGCGCCAGTACTGCGGCGGCGCCACGACCTGGGCGCCGAGAGCCGCAGCCGCGTGCCACGGCCAGCGCGGGTCATAGAGCATCGCCCGCGCCAGCGCCACGGCGTCGGCATCACCACTTGCAACGATGGCGTCGGCCTGTTCGGGCTCGGTGATGAGGCCGACCGCGATCGTCGGCAGGCCGACCTCGCTCTTGAGCCGGCGGGCGAGCGCCACCTGGTAGCCGGGGCCGACGGGAATGACCTGCTTCGGCGAGACGCCGCCGCTCGAGACGTGGATGGCCGCGCAGCCGCGTTCGCGCAGGGCCTTTGCGAACGCCACGGTCTGGTCGATGTCCCAGCCGCCCTCGACCCAGTCGGTCGCGGAGACGCGCACCCAGACCGGCCGCCCGGCCGGGAACTCGGCGCGAACGGTGTCGAAGACCTCGAGCGGAAAGCGCATCCGGTTGGCGAGGCTGCCGCCGTACTCGTCGCTGCGCTGGTTGGCGAGTGGCGACAGAAACTGATGCAGCAGATAGCCGTGGGCGGCGTGCAGCTCGACGCCGTCGAAGCCGAGCCGTGCCGCCCGCCGGGCGGTGGCAGCGAAGTCGCTGCGCACCTTGCGCAGGCCGGCGGCATCGAGCGCTGCCGGTGCGTCTTCGCCGGCCTTGTGCGGCACGGCCGAAGGTGCCACCGCCCGCCATGAACCCGGCTCGCCGAGCGCGATCTGGGCGCCGCCCTGCCAGGGCGCCCGGCTCGACGCCTTGCGACCGGCGTGCGCGAGCTGGATCGCGGCCTTGATCGGCGAGAAAGCGCGCACGGCGGCGAGCACACGCGCCAGCGCCGCCTCGTTGGCGTCGTCGTAGAGGCCGAGGTCACCCGGCGTGATGCGAGCCTCGGCCGAGACCGCGGTGGCCTCGACGATGAGCAGGCCGGCGCCCGACAGCGCCAGATGACCGAGGTGGACGAGGTGCCAGTCGGTGGCCGAACCGGCCTCAGCCGAGTACTGGCACATGGGCGCGACGACGATGCGGTTGGCGAGCGCGAGCTCACCGATCTGCCAGGGTTGGAACAGGGCGCTCAACGGCGATTCCTCGGAGTGATGGAAGCCGTCGAGCGTAGCCGGATCGACCTCGCCGCGTCTGGCGCCGCTGTGGCGCCAACGCCCGCCGGCACGACAATCGGGGCCATGCGCGCCACCCTTTCCGACACCGATCCGCCGCTGGACAGCGCAGGCTGCAGCGCCATCGCCGAGACCGTCGCCTGGCTCGAGCACGCCGTCATCGGCCTCGACCTCTGCCCGTTCGCGAAGGCGGTGCGCTCGAAGGATCAGGTGCGCTTCGTCGTCAGCGACGCGCGCGGCTGGGCGGCCCTGCGCAGCGACCTGGCCGACGAGCTCGCGGCGCTCGCGGCCGCCGACCCGGCCACGGTGGAAACGTCGTTGCTGATCTGCGCGAACGTGCCGGCCGACTTCGACGCCTTCAACCAGTTCCTCGATGAAGCCGACGACGCTGTCCTCGACCTCGATCTCGAAGGCGTGATCCAGGTCGCGAGCTTTCACCCCGACTACCGCTTCGAAGGGACGGACGAAGGCGACGTGACCAACGCCACCAACCGCTCGCCCTACCCGACGCTGCACCTGCTGCGCGAGAGCAGCGTCGAGCGTGCCGTCGCGTCCTGCGCCGACCCCGACGCCATCTACGAGACCAACGTGCGAACGCTGGCGGCGCTCGGCACCGAGGGCTGGGTTCGTCTGCAGGCGCTTTGGGCGCCGGCGACCCGATAGACCACTTCTGCCCTACGGCCCGCGCTCGATCTCGGCTGCCGTCGACGCCACGAGCAGTTCCGGCTCGGGCCCAGCCCGCACCTCCTGGGCGATGCGCGCGACGACGATCTTGGCCGCGGCCAGCGCCGGCACCGACAGGAAGATGCCGACGACGCCGCCGAGTTCTTCGCCGGCCAGGAGGCCGAACAGGACCAGCAGCGGCGGCACCTCGACACCACCGCTCATGAGATACGGGTTGACGACGTAGTCCTGCACCAGCCGGTAGCAGCCGATGAAGACGACGAGCAGCAGCAGGTGGTCGTAGCCGCTCAGCCCAGCGACGACGAGGCAGGCCAGTGCCGCTGCGAGCGGGCCGACGACGGGGATGAACTCGAGCACGCCGGCCAGCGCCGCGAGCAGCAGCCCGTAGGGCACGCCAGCGACCGAAAAGAAGATCGAATAGACGACGACCGTGGCGCCCGACAGGATCAGCAAGGCACGGATGTAGCGACCGAGAAGGACATCGAGGTCATCGACGATGTGGCGCCACATCGAGCCGTGGCCGACGCCCTGGACCCAGCGCAGGAAGCCGTCGCGCATCGCCGTGCCGTCCTTGATGAAAAGGAAGGCGAGGATGGGAATGAGCACGACGTAGATCAGGTTGCTCGCGACCTCGAGCGCGATCTGGCCGATCTGGCGCGCGATCGGCAGCGCGTACGAGGTTTTCGCATCGGACTGCTCACGAACGAATTGCGCGACGCGGTCGCGGAACGGTGACAGCCATTCCGGCAGTGGGATGCTGTCGAGCGCCTTCGGATCGCGGGCCAGCGCCGGCAGCTGCTCGGCCAGCTTCGAGGCCTGCTCGGCCAGGGGCGGGCCGATGGCCGCGATGACGCCCACGAATGCCAGCACGAGAGCGACGAACACGATGGCCGTCGCGGCCATGTGAGAGAGCCGCTTCGGCGCGAAAAGAGCGATTCGGCGCACGGCCGGATAGACCATGTACGAGAAGAAAACCGCGAGCAGGAACACGAACAGCGTGCGCCGCACGGAATAGACGGCGAACAAGCCCAGCGCGACGAGGCCGACGGTCCAGGTGATCTTCGCGGCGTGGCGGTTGAAGGCGAGCATGAGGCACGGATTGTGATGGATTGTTCCTACTCGACGCAGTCCCGCGAGCCGACAGACAAGAGCGCGAACTCACCCTCAAATGGCGGACTTCAACTTGCAGGAACTTCATGCCTTACGTCACCACGCACGACAAGACCCAGCTCTACTACAAGGACTGGGGCAGCGGCCGCCCGGTCATCCTCATCCACGGCTGGCCGCTCTCGTCGGACAGCTGGGACGACCAAGCCATGGCCATCGCCGATGCCGGCATGCGCGCCATCGCTTACGACCGCCGCGGTTTCGGCCGCTCGAGCCAGCCGTGGTCGGGCTACGACTACGACACCCTCGCCGACGACTTGGCGACGGTGATCGAGCAGACCGGCGCCAAGGACGCGGCGATCGTCGGCTTCTCGATGGGCGGCGGCGAAGTCGCGCGCTACATGTCGCGCCACGGCGGCAAAAACGTCGTCAAGGCCGGGCTCATCGCCTCCGTCGTACCGTTCATGCTGAAGACGGCGGACAACCCGCACGGCACCGACGCCGCCGTGTTCGACCAGATCACCGCTGGCATCAAGGAAGACCGCGCCAAGTTCTTCGGCAGTTTCCTGAAGGCCTTCTACGGCGTCGGCCTGGTCTCGCATCCGACCAGCGGCGAGCACGTGCAGGCGTCATGGAACGTGGCGATGCAAGCCGGTCTCAGGCCGACGCTGGCTTGCGCCAAGGCCTTCGCGACGACCGACTTCCGGCCCGACTTGAAGGCCTTCCGCTGCCCGACGCTCATCATCCACGGCACCGCCGACAAGACCGTGCCGATCGACGCTGCCGGTCGCGCCGCGGCCAAGGGCATCGCGCAGTCGACGCTCATCGAGTACGACGGCGCGCCGCACGGCCTGTTCGCCACCGAGAAGGAGCGCTTCACGCGCGACCTGCTCGCGTTCGTGAAGGGCTGAGTCCGTCGGTGGCGTGACCAAACGCAAGAAAGCCGCCTCAGGGCGGCTTTCTTGTGCCGAATGACGAGGTTACGAGCGGCGGCGACGGGCGATGAACCCGAGTGCGCCCAGGCCGGCCATCAGCAGCGCGTAGGTCTCGGGTTCGGGCACCGGTGGCGTCACGCCCCTGCTGTAGAGATCGGCGTGCGACAACCCCTGACCGAAATGAGCCATCTCGTCGCTGCCGGAGAAGAACCCAACTCCCAGCGTGTCGTACATGACCGAGGTAACGCCGGTGAACTCATACAGGCTGAATGCGTCGCCGGCCTTTATCGAGAGCACGAATGGGCTCGTCTGGGCCGCGAACGTTAGGTTACCCGTGCTGCCGCTATTCCCGCCAGTGATGTTGGTCACCGTTGCCAGGCCGCTGAGCCCGAAGACGCCGAAGATTGCCGCCTGCACGTCGGCCGTCTGGTTCAGGTTGTTGCCGTTGTAAGCGCCGGCGCAATTGAGGTAGCCCGTCCGGCTGGTCATGGCGGTACTGTGCCCGGCACAAGCCACGCCCGTGAAGGTGAGCGCGGCGTGGGCCGAGGTGGAGGCAAGGGAGCACGCAGCGAATGCCAAGGAGGCGAAGAGTTTTTTCTGGGACATGGTGTTGATTCCTAATGAATCGACCGACCATAGCAGTCGATGCCGAGCCTATAACCCCGCAAGTAAGGGGTTCGGGGCCGCAGGCTGTGCGAACGTTGCCGAAGGGTGGGGGTGCCTGCTGAGCGCCGGAAAGACCGCGCTCTGGCTAGAAACTTGCAGATCTCCTGCAGCTTGAATAGCCGCTGCCCGCCTCGAGAAGACGCGCCGACGGGACCTGAAGGCCGCGGAGCTTTCGCACCAACCGACCTTGCCACCACTTTTCCCGACAGACTCTGTCTGGCTGACGTAGGCGACCTTCTGCTTTCGCATGCGCGCCGCACGGCCCGTTCGCCACCGAGAGGGAGCGCTTCACCCGCGAGCTGCTCGCTTTTCCAAAGGCATGAACATCGTGTGACAGCGCGCGGCGGCTCTCGAGGAAAAGTGGCTTTGCCACTTTCCTCCCTCAATCACGAGAGCCCGCCTCAACGCCTGGGCTTGGGCTTGGGCGAGAAGGCGATGCAATGCCCATGAGGGTTGATGTCGCCCTCGACGACCCGGCACGACCCGGGTCCTCTCGCGCCGACGCCGGCTACGAACTGAATGCCTGCCAAAGCGAAGAGCCCGCGCCGGATGGCGCGGCGTCGCAACGGGTCGCGGGTCGAGTCCGATCTCATCGTCTTTTTTTCTCGTGGTTGGCCAAAGACTTGTCACTCGCCGACGATCAAGATGCCGTTCATGTCTTCATGGCCGCTGCCGCAAAACACATCGCAGAGGAACGTGAAACTGCCGGCTTTGTCGGGCGTGATCTGCAGGCTCGCGACCTTGCCGGGAACGATGTCGACGCGCAGGGCGAAGTCGGTCAGGCTGAAGCCCATCGGCACTTCGGGCACCGTGAAGCTGAGGACGATGGTCTCACCCTTCTTGACACGGATCTCGCTCGGCACGAAGACGAACTTCTTCGCCACCACCTTGATGACGCGCGGCTTCGCCTTGGCGGCCAGCGCCGTGACCGAGCCGAGCGCCAGAGCGCCGGCCACCGCCAGCACCGCACGTCTGTCGATGTGAGTCGTCATCGCGCTCAGGCCGCCTGCACCGGCAGCTCGGTGATCACGTAGTCGATCTTCTTCGGCTCCGCCTCGACGCCGCGAAAGCCGAGGTCGGCGTAGGGCTGGGCCGTATCCCAGGGCACGGGCGTGCGCTTGGGCTGCGAACCAGGGGCGGGCAGCGCGAAGATCAGCGACTTCGCCGAGTGGTGGGCGATGTGGCCGGTCATGTGTTGGTTTTCCCGGTGGATATGGCCGTAGAACACGGTCACGTTGGCATGCGGCATCAGCAGGTCGACGGCGCGGGCACCATCGCGCGTGGCCCAGTGCCATTGGGGGTACGGGTCGAACAGCGGCCGGTGCGTGAAGACGACGATGCGCGCATCGGCCGGCTGGCGCTTGAGATCGTCGGCCAGCCAGCTCAGTTGCTCGTCGCCGAGCTTCGCGCCGGGATCGCTGACGTTGTCGAGGGCGATGAAGTGCACGCCCTTGTGCTCGAAGGTGTAGTTCGTCGGACCGAAGAATTCCCTGAACGCCCGGCCGTTGTCCAGCGAGGCATCGTGCGCGCCCGGGATGAAGCGAACGTTCTTCACAGCGAGCTGGCTGACCATGTCCTTGAACTCGCCCATCCGCTTGCGACGCTCCTTGGGGTCGTCCGTGGTGTGGGTCAGGTCGCCGGTGAAAATCACGAAGTCGGGCACCGTGGACAGCGCGTTCACGGCGGCGATCGCCTTGGCCAAGGTGCCACGGGCGTCGGGGTTGACGGCGCCCTCGAAGCCCCAGTGCATGTCGGACCGCTGGACGAAAAAGAAGTCTTCCTGGGCGGCTGCTGCCGGCGCGTCGGCCGCCCGTGCCATGCTGCCCAGCCCGGAAACGAACACGGCGCCACCGTAGCCGCCAACTGCAGGAACTGTCTTCGATCGAATGCGCTCATGATGGACTCCGGGGTTGAATGACACACCGCAACTGCGGCTGCATCTGCCTTAACCGGAGTCGCCGACAAATATTCATGTCCGACCAAAATTGCTCGCACCCGCGCGGGAATAAAAACGCCCGAACACCGGTACGGCTCTGAAGAGAAAGGATGGCCCGTGATCGATGAGGTCGAGCTTCGGCGGTTCGAGTCGTTGGCGCTGCCGCATCTGCCGGCCGCCTACAACCTCGCCCGCTGGCTGACCCGAAACGACGAGGATGCGCAAGACGTGGTGCAGGAGGCGATGCTCAAGGCGATGCGGTATTTCAAGAGCTTTCGTGGCGAAAACGTGCGCCCATGGCTGCTGCAGATCGTTCGCAACGCCTGCTTTTCGTGGCTGAAGGAAAACCGCCATGACGAAGTGGCGAGCATGGCCGACGGCCACGACGACTCCCTTGACCTCGTCGCTCCTGCGTCCAGCGAGCCGCACGCGGTCGCTTTGCGCAATGCCGACCGCGCGCAGATCAACGCTGCACTCGCCACCTTGCCGGTCGTCTACCGAGAGGTGCTGGTGCTGCGTGAGCTCGAGGACATGTCGTACAAGGAAATCGCCCACATCGCCGACGTTCCGATCGGAACCGTGATGTCACGTCTGGCCCGCGCCCGCGGCCTGATGCGCCAGGCTTTGGCACCGCCGGCGGCGCCGGCGCTGCACGCAACGCCCTTGCTGCGCGCGGTGGAGCGGCCGGCAGCCGGCGGAGCCGATCGATGAGAAAGCAGCCCGACATGCAAGAGCTGAACGCGTTCGTCGATGGCGAGCTGGACTTGCGGCGGCAACTGGAAATCGAGGCGCTGCTGGTCGACGATGCGGCCTTGCGCGCGCAGGTCGAAGGCCTCCGGGCCGTTCGTGACGCGATTCGCGGCGGCGCTGATTACCACGCCGTGCCCGCAGCGCTGCAGGCGCGTGTCCGCGACCTCGTCGTCGTGCCGCCGGCAGCGGCCGAACGTTTGTCGAAACCGCCTTCGAGCGCGAGAGCCGCTGCCCGGCGCTGGTTCGCATGGCGGCCGCTCGCGGCGTCGTTCGGCACACTGGCGGTGCTCACCGTGGCCGTCAACCTCGCCTTGCTTCAGCGCGGCCACGAGGAGCGGCTCGGCGAGGAAGTGGTCGCAAGCCATGTCCGTGCCACCCTCGGCGGGCGCCTGGTCGACGTGCAGTCGTCGGAGCGACACACCGTCAAACCGTGGTTGTCGTCGAGGCTGGACTTTTCACCGCCAGTGCGAGAGCCAAAGGTTGCCGGCCTGGTCTTCGAGGGCGCTCGCGTCGACTACCTCGACGGCCGGCCGGTCGCTGCCCTGGTCTACAAGCAGGGCGAGCACGTGGTGGAGTCGTTCGTCTGGCCGGCGAGCGGAAACGAAGGCCGGGCCGCAGTGTCCTTGCAGCGAGGCTTTCATCTCGCCCACTGGCATCGGCGCGGCATGGCCCACTGGCTCGTCTCGGACTTGAACCCGGAAGAATTCGCCAGCCTGGTCCGCGCATTCGAGGCCGCCGACGCTGCCCCCTGAAACCTTGTCGTGAGCCTGCGGCCGCTCAGTGGCCGGAAGCCTTCAGGTCAGCGATCAGACCGCGCCGCGGCTCGACCCCGATCGGACTTCGACGGGGGTCATGGCGTGCTCCAGCAGCATCGTGCCCGGCGCATCGGTCCCCCGGTCGCGGTCGCCCGCGGATTGCCGAGCGGATGAACGAAGCCGAGCGCCAGCAGCAGCGCCAGTCCGGCACCTGCAGCGACCAGAGGCCTCCCGACGCCAGCTGACATCGCCGGTATGCAGGGTCAGATCGGACGGCTGCTTCGCCTGGAGAGATTGATCTTGTCGATGGTGGCTCTCGAGGTTGCCGTGGTGTCCATGTTGGCCGGCTTGCTGAAGCCGATGTGGCTGTCGCTGATCTGCACGAAACTCAAAGTGCCGCCATCTGCCGGAGCCGGCGTCGCTGCGAATGGCGTCATCCCGAGCGTGGCGACTTCCGTAGTACCGAGGCACCTTCGGAGCCATTCCCGACAGGCTCGTTCGCTGCCGCGCGCTCCATCTCCTTGAGCATCCGCTCCAGCCGGTCCTTGAGCTTCTCGGTGCTGAGCTTCTCGCGAAAGCGCTCGACCATGAGCGGCAACGCGAAGGGGCTCGGCACCGCCAGCTCGACGTAAGCCACCTTCTGCCTGCGCATGCGCGCCAGCACCTCGGCCAGCCGGGCGATGTCGAGCTCCTGGCTCAACACCTCGCTCTGCGCCTGGCCGAGAAGCCTGTTGTCGGCGTCGTACTTGCGGAACACTTCGTAGAACAGGGTGCTCGACGCCTGCAGCTGCCGCGTGCTCTTCTTCTGGCCCGGATAGCCGGTGCTGATAAGGCCCGCCACGCGCGCAATCTCGCGAAAGCGGCGCCGCGCCAGCTCGCTCGAGTTGAGGCTCGCGAAGACATCGTGAAGCAGGTCACCTTCGTCGAACAGGCTTTGGTCGCGCAGCGACGCCGGGTCGACCGGCAAGGCGCTGAGCAACTCGAAGCCGTAGTCGTTGATCGAGATGCTGAAGGTGTTGGGCGAGTCCTTCGCCAGCCGCCAGGCGAGCAGGCTGCCGAGGCCGATGTGGGCGTTGCGGCCGGCAAACGGGTAGACGAAGAGATGCTGGCCCTCGCGCGACTGCAGCCGCTCGATGAGCAGCGTGCCCGGCGTCGGCAGGCGCGACAGCTGCGCCTGCGTCTCGAGCATCGGCCGCGCCGCCTCGAGCTCGGGCTCGGAAAAGTCACCATCGGCGGCGCCGGCCAGGACCTCGAGCACGGCGTCGGCGAGCTCGTTCGAGAGCGGCATCTTGGCGCCGGCCCAGCTGATCATGGCCGCCTTCTTCGACTCGTTGCGCTTGACGTAACAGGTCATCTCCTCGGCGCGCACGAACTCGAGGTTGCGGCCGGCGAAGATGAAGCAGTCGCCCTTGCGCAAGCGCGCCACGAAACCCTCCTCGACCGTGCCGATGCGGCCGCCGGAGAGGTACTTCACCTGCATCGACGAGTCGCTGACGATGGTGCCGATGCCGAGCTTGTGGCGCCGCGCGACACCGCGGTCGGGGACGCGGTAGGTGCCGTCGACGTCGACGACGCGGTGGTACTCGGGATAGGCCCCCAGGCTCGAGCCGCCCTGCACCACGAAGTCGAGCGTCCACTGGAATTCGGCGCGCGTCAGCTTGCGGTAGGCCCAGGCGCGGATCACTTCAGCGTACATCGCGTCGGCCGTGAAGCCACCGCCCAGCGCGACCGTGACGAGGTGCTGCACGAGAACGTCGAAGGGCTTGTCGGGCGTGGCGCGTTTCTCGATGTCGCCGGCCTGCGCCGCCCGCCGCGCCGCCGCCGCCTCGACGAGCTCCAGCGTGTTGGTGGGCACCAGCGTGATGCGGCTGGCCCGGCCCGGCGCATGGCCGCTGCGCCCGGCCCGCTGCAACAGGCGCGCCACGCCTTTCGCGGAGCCGATCTGCAGCACCCGCTCGACCGGCAGGAAGTCGACGCCGAGGTCGAGCGACGAGGTCGCGACCACCGCTCTGAGCCGGCCTTCCTTCAGGCCCATCTCGACCCAGTCGCGGACCTCCCGGTCGAGCGAGCCATGGTGGAGGGCGACGACGCCGGCCCACTCGGGCCGCTGCTCGAGGATGAGCTGATACCAGGCCTCGGCCTGCGAGCGCATGTTGACGAAGACCAGGGTCGGCCCCGAGCGCTCGATCTCCTCGACGACCGGCATCTGCATCTGCTTGCCGAGGTGGCCGCCCCACGAGAAGCGGCCCGGGTTGTCGGGCAGCAGCGTGTCGATGACGATGCGCTTGTCGACGCGGCCCTGCACGAGCGTGCCGGTCTCGTCGCCGATGAGCACGTTCATCGCCTCCTGCAGGTTGCCGAGGGTGGCGCTCAGGCCCCAGACCGCGAGCGACGGCGCGAGGCTGCGCAGCCGCGCGATCGCCAGCTGCACCTGGACGCCGCGCTTGCTGCCCATCAGCTCGTGCCACTCGTCGACGATCACGGTGTGGATGCCGGCGAGCTCGTCGTGCGCGTGCTCGCGGGTCAGCATCAGGCTGAGCGATTCCGGCGTGGTGACGAGCGTGGTCGGGAAACGCCGGTCCTGCCTGGCCCGCTCCGACGACGGCGTGTCGCCGGTGCGGGTGCCGACCGACCAGCCGATGCCGAGCTCTTCGAGCGGCACCCGGATGGCGCGCGCCGAATCGGCGGCGAGGGCGCGCATCGGCGTCAGCCAGAGCACGCCCAGCGGCGGCGGGTGTGCGGCCGTGGCCTCGATGCCGAGCGAGGCGGCGCGGTCGAGCGCGCCGAACCAGACGGCGTAGGTCTTGCCCGAGCCGGTGCTCGCGTGCAGCAAGCCGCTCTGCCCGGCCGCCACCGCCGCCCAGATTTCGCGCTGGAACGGGAAGGGCTGCCAGCTGCGTGCCGCGAACCAGCTCTCGGCGAGATGGGCCGCGGCCGGTACCGGCAATGGTGTCGGGGCCCGCGACTTCGCCTTCACGTCGACACGGTAGCAGGCGCCGTGCCTCGGAGCGGCGCGGCGCCTGCGTTCGACGCCGCCGCGTCAGAAGCTGGGAAGCAGTTTCAGCCGATCACGCTGGCGCCGTTGACGAGGCTGAGGCCGCTCGGACAGCTCGTCGTCGTGCTGTCCTCGTGCGCCTTGACGCGCTTGAGCGTGTCGACGCCGATGTTGGGGCTGCCCGCCCTTGCCGAACAGGTCGGCGACGGGCCGCCCTTGCACGCGTGGGCCGGACAGGCGATGGCGAGAGAAACGGCGGCGAAGAGCAGCGACGGGAGCAATGTCAGCAGGAGTCGACGTGCCGGCAAGGCCGGACGCGACGGCCAGATCGGACTCGGCAAGCGGCTGCGTCGCGAACATTGTCGGGCGCCTCAGGCGCGGCGGCGCCGGCGCGGCCTGGCCTTCTCGTAGAGCGCCATCAGCGGCGTCACCGAGACGCCGTGGACGGCGATCGAGACGACCACGACCGAAAGCGTCAACGTCGTCAACTCGGCTGCGAGCACGGCGTCGATGCCGTGGTTGGTGGCATACATCAGGTAGTACAACGAGCCGATGCCGCGGATGCCGAACCAGCCGATCAGGCCGCGCTGCGACAGCGAGGTCTGCGAGCGCACGAGGCCGACCGCCACCGAGAACGGCCGGACCACCACCAGCATGGCGGCGACGAAGAGCCACGACGCGAACTGCCACTGCACGGCCCAGAGCAGCATGCCGATGGCGATCACCGCTACGACTTCGCCGATGCGCTCGATCTGCTCGTTGAAGCTGAGCAGTGCATGGGCCATGAACGCCGGCGCATGTTGCGGATCGGTGGCGACCTGCTCGGCATGCGACACGTCGGGGTCGGCGTGGGCCACGGCGGCGGCCAGGGCCGAAGCCTGGGCAGCCGACTTCTTCGCCTTCGTTGAGCCCTTGGCGACGACGCCTGCCGGTGCCGCCTCGGCCGAGGCGCGTTGCTCGAGCCGGCGCAGGGCGACGCCGGCCGCGAACACGGCGAGAAAGCCGTAGCCGTGGATCAGGATGGCGCCGCCGTAGGCCAGGCCGATGAGACCGAGGGCCAGGAAGTTGTCGCCGCCCACGGCTTCCTTGTGGGTGCGCCGCAGGTACAGCACGAGGCGGCCGAGCAGCGTGCCGAGCACGGCGCCGACGGCGATGCCGGCAGCGACGGCCCAAAACACGTCGACGGCGAGCCAGCGCCAACCGAACTCGCCGATCTCGTGGCGGCCGAGCAGGCCGAGGCCGAGCAGCACGAACGGAAAGGCGGTGCCGTCGTTGAGGCCGGCCTCGCCGGTGAGCGCGAAGCGCAGGCGATCGCGATCATCGGGATTGGCGACCTGCACGTCGGACGCGAGCACCGGATCGGTCGGCGCCAGGATGCCGCCGAGCAGGATCGCGGCGCCGACGGAGAGGCCGAGCCAGGTGACTCCGATCGCGGCGATGAGGGCGACCGTGACCGCCATCGAGAGCAGCGCCAGGCGGAGCGGCAGCAGCCAGCGGCCGTCGCTCAGGCCGAGACTCATCTTCAGCCCCGAGGTGAAGAGCGACAGCAGCACCACGACCTCGGCAATCCGCTCGAGCAAATGCGTATGGGTGGCCGTTGCCAAGTCCGACCAGCCGAGCCAGAGCGGGCTCGAGGCAACGCCGGCGAGCAGGTAGAACATCGAGGTGGTGAGCGGCAGCCGCGACAGCACCGTGTCGCTCAGGGCCATGACGATCAGGAGCAGACCGACGATTGCCGACCAGGCAGCGAATTCCATGCGGGAAGAAGGAGGAAAAGGGGTGGTGGAAAAAAGCGAAGTGACCTTAGCAGACAGCGGGCCAACTACAGTGCGGACCTCGGCGTGGGAGACGCCATGAACACATCGAGGTTGCAGAGGGTGCTGGTCGCGGCGCTCGTCGCGATCGGTCTCGGCGAGGGCGAGCCGCCGGTATGGAGCTTGGGCAATTGAAGCGGCGCGGTCGCCGGCCAAGGCCTTGATCCGGGGCACGACCGGCTATGCCGAGCAGGCCGCCGAGCTGATCGCGCGTTACGAGGTGCAGCCGTTCGAGCACAAGCACGCGGCCGTCGTGCACCTTTTGCCGGCCGCGCCGTCGCGGGTCGTCGACATCGGTGCCGGCACCGGGGCCGACGCCGCCTGGCTGGCGCGTTGCGGCCACCACGTCGTCGCCGTGGAGCCGACGGAAGCGTTGCGTTCCTACGGCATGGCCGAGCACGCCTCGCCGCGCATCGAATGGCTCGCCGACTCCCTGCCCGAACTGGCGCGCCTCGTGCCCCGGCAGGCGTGTTTCGACCTCGTCATGCTGACCGCCGTGTGGATGCATATCGACCAAGCCGAGCGGGCCGCGGCGATGCCGCGCCTGACCGCCCTGCTTGCGCCTGGCGGCGTGATGGTGATGGCGATCCGCCACGGGCCGGTGCCGGCGGGGCGCGTGATGTTCGAGGCCTCTTCGGCGGAAACGATCGCTCTCGCGCAGTCGTGCGGCCTGCGCGCGGTGCTCGACGTTCGCACGGCGTCGACGCAGCCGGCGAACCGCGACGCCGGCGTCACGTGGGCCCGGCTGGCGTTCGTGCCGGCGGGCACGGCCTGACGCATGCCGGGTCAGTCGGCCGCGATCCAGCCCTCGACCGCATCGACCGTCTCCGGCAGGCCATAGCGCGGCCTCGTCGACGCCACCGCAGCCTGCACCAGGCACAGCACGGCGTCGAGGCGGTCGCCGCCGGTGTCGGCGACGAGTGCTGCGCGCGTCGGCGCATCACAAGCCAGCGCAAAGTCGAAACCGCGTGCGTTGCCTTCGAGCGCGGCGACGATCTCCTCGCGGGCTTCGCGGCGATCGAGGTCGTCGCCGTTCTTGTACGAGCGCCGGCCGACGACGGCGTGCGCGAGCCGGCGCGGATAGCCCTCGAGGGCGATGCGCGACGGGTCGCCTGCGTGCAGGCCAGGAATCGAGACGCCGCTCGCCACCAGCCGCGCCACGCCTTCGTAATACATGAAGGCGACGGGCACGTAGCGCGACTGCATCGGGCTCGTGGATGCGGCCGGCGAAGCGAGATCGGTGCGGCGGTGGAGCAGCCGCGTGCCGGCCGGGCGCGCGTTGCCCCAGGCGTCGATGAAGGCGCGCCAGGCCATCCGCGTCGGGCAGCGCGAGCGCACCGTGGCGATCA
>JAYTYH010000671.1:0-2046 GCA_043742485.1 Rhizobacter sp. | reverse complement strand
TTCCTTCTTCGACCAGGCCGAGGGCCTGCGCCAGATGTTCGCCCACACCCGCGCACGCTTCGTGCCGGTGGTCTCCAACCCGCACGTCGCCTTCGGCGGCGTCATGCTCGAGCGGCTCTGCACGGCCTTCGCCGAGCGCGGCGCCAAGGTGCTCGTGGTCGACGCCGGCGAGCGTGCCGGCGAGGCCGGCGAGATGGCGATGGTCGAGCTCGGCCAGTGCATCGAGCGGCTCTCGGCGCAGGTCTCGTTCCTGGCCGCGCGCGGCCTGCCGGTGCGCTTCGTCGACGCGGCCGGCTCGACCGGCGGCTTCTTGCGCCGCGCCGCCGAAGCGGCACCCCAAAGCGACGTCGTGCTCGTGCACGCGCCGGCCACCGACCTGTGCCGCATGTTTGCGAGCGGCTCGCGCAGCGGCACCGCGGCGATCGGCCATGCCGGCGACAACGACGTACCGATCGTCTTCGCCGACGACCGGCCGGCCAGCGTCACCCACGCCTACGGTTCGATGAAGCTGCTCGCGCAGCGCGCCGGCCTGGTCGTCTACGATCTGATGCTGGCCGCTGCACCGAGCTCGCCTCGGGCCGAACGCATCGTCGCCAAGCTTGCGAGCTGCACCGATTCGTTCTTCGGCGGCGTCGTGCGCGAGGCCGCTCGCGTCGACCCCGCGGGCGACGCCACCGAGCCGCCGAGCGCGGTGCTGCGGCGCATCGCCGCGGCGCGCTTCGGCCGGCCGCAGGCGATGCCGCCGCTTTCTTCCTCTTCTTCACACAGGGCCTTCGGCGCATACGCCGAGCTGGCGAACCCATGATCTCCGGAGCAGCCATGTACACCGCCAAAGGCCACCTGGACCTGGACACGACGCTGAAGCAATACAGCGGGCTGGTCAGGCGCCTGGCCCACCGGATGATCGCCAAGCTGCCGGCCAACGTCGAGATCGACGACCTGATCCAGGTCGGCATGATCGGCCTGACCGACGCCCTGAGCCGCTTCGACGCCGCCCAGGGCGTGCAGTTCGAGACCTTCGCGACGCAGCGCATTCGCGGCGCCATGCTCGACGAGCTGCGCGGCAACGACTACCTGTCGCGCGGCACCCGCAAGCAGCAACGCACCATCGAGCAGGCCGTCGCCAAGCTCGAGCAGCAGTTCGGCCGGGCGCCGGCCGAGAGCGAGATCGCCAAGGAGTTGGGCGTGCCGTTGGGCGAATACCAGGAGCTGCTCGGCAAGGTCCGCGGCACCCAGCTCGTCTACCTCGAAGACATGGCCGGCGCCGAAGGCGACAACGATTTCCTCGACCGCCATGTCGTCGAGGAGGGCACCAACCCGCTGGCGCAGCTGCAGGACCACCGCATGCGCTCGGCGCTGATCGAGGCGATCAAGGTGCTGCCCGAACGCGAGCAGTACGTGATGAGCATGTACTACGAGCACGACATGAACCTGAAGGAGATCGCGGCCGTGCTCAAGGTGACCGAGTCGCGCGTCTGCCAGCTGCACAGCCAGTCGATCGCACGCCTTCGCGTCAAGCTGCGCGAGCACTGACCGGGCGGCGCCCGTGAGAGCAGTGCCGTGGCCGCTGCCCGCATTGGCCGCCTGGTCGATCTGCTGGGCCGTCTTCATCGGCCTCGGCGGCCTCGGTGCCCCTGAAGCCGCAGCCTTCCTCGTCGCCGGCGCCGCCGGTGCCACGCTCGCCTGCACCGGCACGACGCCGTGGCGGCGCATCTTCATCGGCTGCGGCTTCCCGCTTTCGCTTGCTGCTTCGGGCACCGCCGGGGCGCTGCCGGCCTGGGCCTGGCTGCTGCCGCTGGTGCTGCTCGCCTTCCTCTACCCTGTCCGCACCTGGCGCGACGCACCGTTGTTCCCGACGCCCACCGGTGCGCTCGACGGCCTCGCCGCGCTGGCGCCGCTCGCCGCCCACGCCCGCGTGCTCGACGCCGGCTGCGGCCTCGGCGCCGGCCTGATCGAGCTGCGTGGCCAGTACCCGCAAGCCGCCATCGAAGGCATCGAGTGGAGCTGGCCGCTGCGCATCGCCTGCGCCTGGCGCTGCCGCTTCGC
>JAYTYH010000670.1:0-3588 GCA_043742485.1 Rhizobacter sp. | reverse complement strand
GCAAAGCATTGCCCGCCGATTGTCGCCGTCGAACGCCGGGATGCAGGCAGGCGGGGCGGTCGCCGTGGCGGAGGTCAGCACACCGCAGCTGCTCGAGGAGTTGCAACAGCGCAAGCTCGCCCTCAAGCAGGCGGCGTCGACGCCGATCGAGCGGGCCACGATCGAGATCGTGGCCTTGCTGTTCCAGAGCATCCTCACCGAAGACGCCATTCCCGCCTCGGTGCGGGTCTGGTTCGCGCGGCTGCAGATGCCGGTGCTGCGCGTGGCAGTTTCAGAACCCGACTTCTTCGCTGCCGTCGATCATCCGGCGCGGCGCCTGATCGACCGCATGGGTTCGTGCGTGATGGGCTTCGACGCCACGACCCGCGCGGTGGGCGACATTCTCGAAAAGGAGATCAAGCGCGTGGTCCAGGTCGTCGAGGCCTATCCCGACACCGGCCGCCGCGTCTTCCAGACGGTGCTGGCCGAGTTCGAGAAATTTCTCGAGCACTACTTTCGCAACGAGAACGAGGCCTCCAAGAAGGGCGTCTCGCTGGCTGCGCAGGTCGAGCAGCGCGAGACCATGGCGATCCAGTACACGATCGAGCTGCGCAAGATGCTCAACGACGTGCCGGTCCAGGAAGGCGTGCGCGATTTCCTGTTCCAGATCTGGGCCGACGTGCTCGCCACCACGGCGATCAAGACCAACAACGGTGACGCCACCAAGGAGATGAAGCGCGCCGCCGCCGACCTCATCTGGTCGGCGAGCGCCAAGGTCTCGCGGGCAGAGCGCGCCGAAGTCATTCGCCGCCTGCCGCCGCTTCTGAAGACCCTGCGCGACGGCATGGACGACGCCGGCGTCCCGCTGCCGAAGCAGGACGAATACATCCAGCGCCTGAACAACTCGCTCGCCGCCGCCTTCACTGCCAAGGCCGCCGCGATCTCGCACGAGCGCCTCGAGGAGCTGATGGCCCGTCTCGAGACGCTCGAAGAGCTGCTGCCCGAGGCTGAAGACGTCGACATCGACGAGTCGCTCGTCATGGATTTGTCCGGCCACGAGAGTTCCGAGCTCGAGGTCGTGGGCGAGGGCGGCTCGATGCCGACGCCGGCCATGCTGTCGTGGGCCCGCGAGCTGCAGGTCGGCAGCTGGTACATGCTTGACTACCGCAACCGCAACGAGCCGGTGCAACTGGCCTGGCAGGGCATGCGCCGCCAGCTGACGCTGTTCGTGTCGCCGCAAGGCCGCGGCATCCTGTTCCAGCAGCAGCGCCTGGCCGCGTTCCTGCAAGCCGGGCTGCTGGTTCCCGCGCAAGACGAAGCCCTCACCGTGCGCGCCACCCGCAGCGCCATGGCAAAGCTCGATGGCGATCCGAGCCGACTTCTCGGCTAGTGGATCAGGCGGTCTTCCTCGTCGACGAAAAGCTCGTCGAGGATCAGCGCGTCGGGCTCTTCGCCCAGGCTCCAGAACACCATCAGGACGATGATCTTGAGGTCTTCGAGATCGAGCGGGCCGCCGGGGATGGCACTGGCGCGGTCGATCACCATCTCGCGCATCGGTGGTGGCAGGACGCCGGCCGATTCGAGAAAGGTGATGAAGCCGATCGACTGCTCGCCGAGATGGTCTTGCTCGACCTGCGCGTAGACGCGCACGCTCTCCGGCTGCTGCTCGCCGAGTTTCGCCTGCGCGACCACCGCGACGCCGTCGAGCCACGACAGCGCGTCCTCGATTTCTTCCGATTCGAAGCCGACCGACGTCAGTTTTCGCGTCAGCTGCTCGTGTGCCGGACAGGCGTCGGGGCGCCAGTAGTTCTCGTAGAGATACACGAGGACATCGAACATGAGAATGAATATACCGCAGCGTTTCTTCCCGACACGCCGCCGCGGACGAACGGCTCGAACCTGTCTGCCGGCGCGCGCCGTCAGGCCCGATCGACGCGCTGAAAGACCTGACCCGGCAAGCGGCTGACGCGGCCTTCGAGCTCGAGATCGAGCAGGCGGGCAGACAGCTCGGCGGCGCTGCGGCCGGTGCGGGCGATGAGCTCGTCGAGGCCGATCGGATCGAAGCCGAGCGCTGCGAGAACGGGGTCGCGTTCGCGCTCGCCGCGGCCTGCCGTATCGGCCGAATCGACAGCGCCGGATCGCGGCTTCACCGGCGCCAGTTCTTCGAGGATGTCGGCTGCGCTCTCGACCAGTTTGGCGCCTTGCTTGAGCAAGGCGTGACAGCCGCGCGACTGCGGCGAGTGGATCGAGCCGGGGATGGCGAAGACCTCGCGCCCCGAATCGGCCGCACAGCGCGCCGTGATCAGCGAGCCCGAGCGAAGCGCAGCCTCGACGACCAGCGTGCCGCGGGCGAGCCCGGCGATGATGCGGTTACGGATCGGAAAGTTGGTGGGCAACGAAGGCGTGCCGATCGCGAATTCGCTGAGCATCAGCCCATGCGCAGCGATGCGACCCGCCAGCGCCGTGTGCCGCGACGGGTAGACGCGCTCCAGCCCGGTCGCGACGACGGCGATCGTGCCGGCGCTGCCCTCGAGCGCGCCTTCATGGGCAGCGCCGTCGATGCCGAGGGCCAGCCCCGACACCACGACCCAGCCGGCATGACTCAGATGCGCGGCGAAGGCGCGCGCGTTCTCGAGTCCCTGGCCGGTCGGGTTGCGGCTGCCGACGATGGCGATGGCGGGGCGCTGCAGCAGCTCGACGTTCCCGTTCGCGTAGAGCAGCAGTGGCGGATCGGCCGCTTCGAGCAGCGCCTGCGGATAGCGCGGATCACCGAGCGCAATGACGGTGTGGTGGGCGAGGTCTTCGCGAAGCCACCGCCATGCCGCGTCGAGCCGCGCCTCGAACTCGGGCGGTGCGGTTGCCAGCGCCGCTGCCGGGCCGGCCGCCACGACCGATCGGCGTGCCGCGATCGATGCATTGACAGCCGCTTCGGGCGAACCGAAATGAGCGAGAAGCGTGCGGGCCGACTCGCGGCCCACGCCGGGCGTCTCGAGTAGACGCAGCCAGGCGGAGAGCTCCTCGCGATCGATCACGGCAGTACCCGAACGCCCCGGCGATCGGGTACTGCCGTGATCAGGGCTGGGTGAAGCGGTCGCCCGGCGAGACCGGCTCTTTCACCGACAGGATCAGTGCGTACGACATGCGCTCGAAGACGCGGAACACGAACAGGATGCCGTGACGCTCGTCGGGCAGCTTCAGCTTCTCGCGACCCTTGACGGTGGGATCGACGACGACCTTGCCGTCGCGGTACAGCGCCAGCACATGGCCGCGCTCGACGCCGTCGTTGGCACCGCGGTTGAGGGCGACGATCTGGTTCTGGCCGGCGGTCAGGCTGTCGCCGTAGATGGAAACGATCTGGCCGGACATCGGGCCCGAGGGCGGGTGCGGCGCGTAGTTCGTGTACTCACGCGAAGGCACCGGCGAAAGCCTGTCGCCGACGCCGGCTTCCTGGCGGATGCTGGTGACGGTGAAGGTGGCCGGCACGATCTCGGCCTTGCCGGCAGCGTCGGTTCGGGTCTCGCCCTGCGCGGTGTATTCGGAAGCGCCGACGTAGGTCGCCTCGAAGCCGAGGATCTCCTTGGTGGTCGGATCCTTCAGCGGCCGCGGCTC